>CAYWUD010000297.1:0-3441 GCA_964461355.1 uncultured Pseudomonadales bacterium
ATCTATGGTAGATCAAGTGACTCTTGACCACTATGTGTCACGACTAGTCGCTGAGCTTCCCTCAATGTAAAATATTTGCACCTCCATGTTTTTTCTCAATAGAATGTTGTATTTCAAGCTCTCGTTTGTGATTGATGGGTAACCATAAGAGCAGAATGATTCCAATCAATAATATCACAGCAGGTATAATCCCAGTCCCCAACCGAATTGCCCTAACCACTTCTGGAGATTGCTCTTTTACCCCACCTACATACCCACTAATAGTAAGTAACCAACTCAAAATAAGGGGTTGAACACTTGATGCTGGAAGTAAAAAAATCATCATAATCCCCATAACCATTCCAGGTTGACGCTTACCAGTATTAAGCTCTATTTGATCAATAACAAGCCCTTGAACAGGCTGCATAAGAGCGGTATGAACACTGTACCCCGCAAGTATTACTATAAAAGTAATTGCCGCTGGATAATACCCAATAGGAAACGTAAGTATTACATGGCCAATCACAGAAATAAGAAGACCTATGGCATAGACATTTCTTGATCCATATTTTTTGATAAAAATAATAATACATGGAAAGATTGCCATCTGAACAATCCCTGTTAAAAGATCAGGGATTGTTGCTTTTAAACCAGATACAACTAAAACATTATCCATGTAATAAAGATACCCAACTAAGTAGTTACCGGTAGCCGCATTAATACAAATAACAGCTACCACAAAAAGCAAAAATGTTTTATCCCTGCGAAGCTCTTTAAACAGCTTAATCAATTGCTTTAAGCCCATGGTAATTTCTACATTATGATAAAAATCAGCACTCTCTCTCACAAATAGTGAACCCACGAACACCATACACAATCCAAAAAGTACAGAAAGAGAAAATACAAGGACCAGAGTATTTTGTCCAAAATCTCCTGTAAGAAACCAGACAGGAATCATTCCCCCAATAAATACAGGGAGCATTACTACATAGTTCCCTATAACTTGAACCTCTGCCCTTTCCTTCATAGAAAGAAAGGTATTAACCTTAAAGGCATTAAAACTCACATCCAGTAATGTTTTTGCAGCCTCATAGAGTATAAGTAAAATCAGGAGGAAGAGAGCAGTTGTTACTTCTGCCCATGCGGGAGAAGCAAAAAAAAGAGAGACAGAACATATACCAATAACAGGAATTGACCAACGAATAAGGGGAGCATATTTCCCTTTATTCTTCCGAAAAGGTCTTGTATCTGCCCAGTACCCAATAATAGGATCATTAATACCATTCCAAATACTAAAGATGAGAAAAATAACTCCATATACAGCAGGAGTTAATCCAACTATATCAGTATAAAACTTCATAAGGGAACTTGCAATAACTACATTCAGTAGCCCTATTCCACCAAAAATAAGGTTTATAAGAATCTTTCTTCCTATGGTGTATTGTTCCATGATATGTTTCATAAAAACCTCCTATACATCAAAATGATCTAATAGATACTGGGTACTTTTAATACGCAGGTTTTGTTGAGAGAGGGTGGCTGCAAAAAGATACACCTGAGAATCAGTGGGAAGCTTCAGAAATGTTGCTCCCTCGGGAACATCTAGATGAATAGTATACATATATCCATACTGATATGCCTGATCAATCCCATCTTTATGAGTGTGTGTAGCATACCACTCAACTCGTTTATCACAAAGAAAACCAGAATCAACTCCAATACAACGGTTATGCCAAACATAATCTCGTCGATATTTCTTGTAATGGGTGGGATCTTTTTTCCATAATCGAGTATCATAACATCCCACAAAACCAGTAAGAGATCCAACTGAAAAGATATCTTCTTTCAGGATCTGGTTCTGAGATCCAAGCCACAACACAGAAGATCTATAGTCTTCCTTGTGTTTACTGCAAGATGCCTGAGAAGTAGATCCTGCTAATAAAGAGATTGTATTATAGCCAGAGGGGATATAAATCTCTTCTCCTGAACATAGTACTCCATTTTTCAACATATCTGGTTTGAGCTGATATGTTAGAAACCCAGACTGAATTACTTCAGGAGTTATCTCAGATGGAAATATCGCACTACTTTTCCTATTGTTTGGACCGATACTCTGAGTATTATAAGGTAGCGAAAGGGGTAACCCCGTATCAAGGGTTACATTGTGAGGTTCTTTTGATTTTAGATTCACCATATACGAAACAAGCCCATGAGCAGGAATATGAACTGACAACTCTTTTCCTTGAAATGAAGTACACTCTAAAGGTTCTTCTAATCCATTAATCTGAAAAGCACTCATAATGGGATAATGAAAGGATATTGCTGCATCAACTGTTACCCCACTACGCTCAGCAAGTCTTATAACAATGCTATCATTATCTTCAGCCTTCTTTATAGCAAGTACTTTTATACTCTGAGGAATAGACTTACAAAGAGAGTGAGAAAGCTCCAAATCACAGGAAGGGTAAGTCGCATTAGTACAAGGGTTAAGTGTATCTATAAAAAAAGTGCGTACCGGTTGATTAAATATCTCGCCAAGAATATCTCCATCAGATAGCTTACCTCCATGGGGATATAAAGCGTATCGAATAGTATGAGATCCCCAATCTTGAGATCCCTGATCTCTATACCCACCAAAGGTTCTCACTGCAGGCGTATACAGTAGAGTAAGACGAAGGGTGTCATCCTGAGGTCTATCATAACCATATTTTGAATCCTCTATAATGGTAATGCCAAATTGGTCATTATGTATTGAAGCCCACTGACGAGAGGGGAACTCAAACGTTTTTGCATGATTCACAGGTCGTTCTATTCGGGTTGTTTCCCAATTATATGTGCTTTTAGGACTAGCGACATTAGCAGATAGAGCAATTTTAAGGGAACAGCCCCTCTCTCTCCATCTTATTCTCTCTCTCAGTTCTACATATTGTGAGTTTTTATGTACTATGATCTCTCGAATAAAAATAGACTTATTGTATGAGGTTGTTACCTCTAAAACGACCTGGAGCGAGGTATTTTGCAAAATTCTTACAGAGCTCCCCTCCTCTATTCTGACAAAAGGATCTTTTTTCCTATCTTTCCAATCCATATTCCAAGCTGGATACTTACGTGGTTTCTCCTTTTGTAGCTCGTAGGCAATCGGTTTTTTAAGTAACTCTTCTTTGTGAATCTTGCTATATATAGAACCAATTACACCCTTCACACTTACTTCTACAATTAAGTAGTCATTTTCTATAATAAGACTTTCATCTCTGTTCCGTAGCCACACTTGTGATGATTCTTTAGAGGAAGGTATCTCTTGAGGGACAATATCATATCGCGTCCAGCTACAAGGCAGGAGTATTGGGAAAAAGGTGCCCACATAAGCTCCTTTCTCATTAGATGTAATTATAAGAGGCAATCTGTTTCCTAAGGAGTCTACAACTTCAAGCTTACTAGTACTATCTATATGAAAGAAGTCTT
>CAYWUD010000298.1:0-3388 GCA_964461355.1 uncultured Pseudomonadales bacterium
GGTGCGCGAAGGCATCAGTCTGGAGCAGACCATCGCCGTGGGTGATGGGGCCAACGATCTGCCGATGCTGGGCATCGCAGGGCTGGGCGTTGCCTTTCATGCCAAGCCGCTGGTACGGGCAACGGCCCGGCATTCGATCTCGGTACTGGGGCTCGATGCGATTTTGTACCTCTTCGGCTTTCGCGATCAGGATCTGCAGCATCTGGACGTGCTGGACTGAGCGGGTGCCAGAACCAACAAGGGCTCCTGAGGGAGCCCTTGTTTTTTGCGTAAGGACGGCGTTATTCGTTGGCGAAATCGTAGTCCATCTGCTGGGTAGGGGCCTGGACGTAGGCACCCTGAATGTAATCGATGCCGGTGCGCCAGAGTACGGACAGCACCTTGGCGTTTTCCACGAACGGCATGATGCTGAGCTTTTCGTGCTCCCCGATCTCGCCGATCAGCGCAGCCAGCTGTTCCTGCGCTTCGCTGCTGCTGTCGAGTTCCTTGGTAAAGCTGCCATCGACCTTGATGTAGTGGCAGCGAATATATTTGAGCAGGTTGAAGCAGCTATCGCTGCGACCAAAGTGGTTCAGGGCGATGCGGCAGCCGAGTTTTTCCAGCTCTTCGGTCAGGGTCTTGGCCTGCTTCAGATAACGCTCGGCGTTGTCTTCGGTCAGCTGGAAAATCAGGGCGTCGGCCGGCAGCTGAGCCGCTTTCAAGGCGACGCTGATCCAGGGGGCCAGGGTCGGGTCGACCAGTGTGGTTTCCGACAGATGGACGAACAGGCGGGCAAAATGGCCCTTCGCGCGGTGGGTCGCGAGCATCTTGATCGCCTGCAGAATCACCCAGCGATCGATTTTCTCGCACAGACCGGCTTTCGCTGCCGCCGAGAGAAATTCCGCCGGAGACACCTCCTCACCGTTGGGGCTCAGCAGCCGCAGCAGCACTTCGTAGTGTTCTTCGGCTTCATCCTTGAGGCTGATGATCGGCTGGAACAGCAGCTTGAAGCCATTGCTCGACAGGGCGTGCTGAATCAGGGCCACCATGTCGCCCTCTTCGGCCCGGGCAGCCAGTTCATCCTTGGGATCGTAGAAGTGGAAGCCGTTGCCGCCGCCCTGCTGCTGCAGGTTGAGCGCCTGATGGGCGCGTTCAAGGAGTTCGGTGGCTGCGCCGCTGGCGTCGCTGATATAGGCCAGTCCGATGCTGGCGGTAGTTTGCACCGTGGATCCTTCGATATCGCCCATGAATTCGGCAATGTCGTGGAGCAGGACCGAACAGAGCTTTTTCAGCACGTCGGCCCGGTCTTCGTTGACCAGCAGCAGGAAGTTTTCGCTCGAGTAGCGGCCGAAGAGCGCCTCTTCAGGAAGTCTGGGACGCAGCAGTTCGACAATCTGCGGCAGCAGGGTTTCGGTGCGGGCGATGCCGTGGCGCTCTTCGAGCTCGGAGTAGTGATCCAGTGCCAGCCAGATCAGGGTGCCGCTGGATTCGCCTTCAGCCGCCTGCTGAATGCGCTGTTGCAGGCGGTCCACCATGAACTGGCGGTTATACAGCCCGGTCAGCTGGTCCTGGGAGCTGATCTCCTTGAGTTTTTCTGCCAGCTCGGCGTTCTGTTCCTGAACCCGGATGACGATCTGGATGCAGGGCTCGCCCTCGAAGCTGGCCGGCGTCAGCTGCATGCTGGCCTGAAACTGTGCGCTCTGATCGGTGATGCCGGTAAACGCAAACTCGTTCTGATCCTGGGCGCCGCGCTGATAGTTCTTGAAGAACTGCTTGAACTCGGCCTGATCCTGACTGCTGATCAGATCGATCAGGGTCATGCCGGCCAGTTCATCGGCTTCCTCATACTGAAACAGATCCAGATACGCCTGGTTGGTGTAGACGTGCATGCCGTCGTGGATGTAGGCGATCGCGTCCTTGGAGCTGTCGAGCAGCAGTTCGCAGCGACGTTCGGTTTCCTTCAGCGCGGCTTCGATGCGTCGACGCTGGCGGCGTTCATAGAGATTGCGCAGTTCGCGCTGGGCCACCAGCAGCAGGCGTTCTTCATCATCGATCGGCAGGGCATCCTGGGCGCCGAGGCGTAGCCAGTCGGTGGCCTGGCGCTCGTCGTTTTCATCGATCAGAACCAGCAGCGGGATATCCCGGTCACGGGCCTGCAGCAGGGTCAGAGCCTGTTCGGCACTGATCGACTCGGTTTCCGGCAGGCTGATCAGAAGATCCCAGCTCTGCGAGCTGAGGCACTCTTCCAGATCCTCGATCGAGGTCAGGCGGTGCGCCCGCGCGGCATGACCGGCGTTGCGGAACAGGGTAACCAGCGCTTCCGCTTCATTTTGGTTCTGTTCGATGATCAGAAGGCGGATCGAGTTGCTGTTTTGCATAGTAGGGCTGCCGGAAAAACCAGATGAGAGCTGAAAGCGGCGAAGACGGCATCCAGGCCGGAACGCATACTTACCAGCGCACGATTATAGCCAAACGTGCGCACAAGGATACGGGATAGTCGGTAATCTGCGGCATATGTCAACGACACGAACAGACCCAGGCTCACAGTTTGTCCCACAGGTCGTCATCGACATCGCGATCCGGAGCCGGGCTGTCAGGCTGGAGAATATCGGCCTGGGCAGGACCTGCCTGAGGAATATTGAAATGGAACTGGGCGTAACTGGCCGTTTGTTCGCAGCATTCGATCAGCCGTGCCGTGCGGATCAGGTTGCCATCGACGATGCGCACCTTGTAGCCGACCTGAAAACTGATGCGGGGGGTTACCAGGGTGGCCGGGGTGCCGCTGGCCGGATCGGCCGGCAGCAGGAAGCAGCGCATGAACTGGCTGAGTCCGCCGGATTTGTGCACCACGGCAATGGCACCGGGGCGGGCCTGTGGTGCCAGTAGCTGCAGGCCGACCTGAATACGCTGGTTGCCCTGCAGGCGCAGCCAGCGCACCACGGCCAGATACCAGTGCCGGGCATCCTGACGGATGCCGAGCACTTCACCCGCCTGCAGCTGTGCGGGAATCTGATCCTGCCAGAGGATGTTGTAGCCACCGGGGCTGGCATCAAGAATGCGAGCCTCGAACAGGGGATATTGGGCGGCGCTGACGATCGGCTCGGGGCGGTTGAAGTGGATGCCGGAGTCAAAATCGGGGCGCAGTTTCAGATCATCATCGCGCACATCGACAGCCTGGCTCCAGGCATCGCTGCCGCTGCTTTGCGGGTTGAAGTTCTGATGCCGCGCCGAACCCTGAAATTCAAGCCAGTCGTTGAACTCTTCCTCGCCGGTGAGGAAAAAATGCGTGGCGCTGAAACCGACGGAAAGCTCGAGCTGCCCCTTGCCGGGGGTGCGCAGAAAGGCGCGTTCGGTCATCGGACCCCAGGCCCTGGCCAGATAGCGGAGCATGCTCTGGTCGATACCGACC
>CAYWUD010000299.1:0-3379 GCA_964461355.1 uncultured Pseudomonadales bacterium
CGATTTTATTCACTCACCGCCGCAGCGGGTGCACTGGTTCGACCAGGGGGTGTGGGTCGGGCCCTTTGTCTATGGCTGGGGCTATGAGCTAGATCTTGAACGCCTCGAGCGCAATTACAGCGAGGATCAAAGCCGGCGTTATCCGCTGGAATTTTTCTGCAGTGGCGATCGCTATCGTTTCTGGGGGCTGTTCGAGTCGGATCTGCACCTGGTCTGTCCCGCACCCGGCAGTACCCTGTTCTGGCTCGGAACCGATCGTCTGGGCCGCGATCTTTTCTCGCGCATGATCTATGGCGCCCGCATTTCCCTGACCATCGGTCTGATCGGCATTCTGCTGAGCTTTGTACTCGGTATTCTGATCGGCAGCGCTGCAGGATATTACGGGGGCTGGGTGGATCTGACCGTACAGCGGCTGATCGAAGTGATCCGCTCGTTTCCAGAGCTGCCGTTATGGATGGCGCTGTCGGCGATTATTCCCGTGACCTGGAGCCCGCTCTGGGTGTTTTTCGGAATTACCCTGATTCTGGCGCTGATGGACTGGACCGGGCTGGCGCGGGCGGTTCGCTCGAAGTTGCTGGCGCTCAGAGAGGAGGACTATGCCTTGGCCGCCCGTCTGATGGGGGCGACGCCCGGGCGCATCGTCAGAAGGCACCTGTTGCCCGGGTTTTCCAGCCACCTGATCGCATCAGCGAGTCTCTCCATTCCGGCGATGATTCTGGGTGAAACCGCACTGAGTTTTCTCGGGCTTGGGCTGCGCCCGCCGATCACCAGCTGGGGCGTCCTGCTGGCCGAAGCGCAGAACATCAATGCCGTGGCGCTCTATCCCTGGCTGATGCTGCCGGTGGTACCTGTGATCCTGGTGATTCTGGCCTTCAACTTCCTTGGCGATGGCCTGCGCGATGCCGCTGATCCCTATCATCACTAACCCCCAAATCCGACGTTAATGATGAGTCGGATTTGGGGTGTGCGCATATACCGTCCACAAACAATCAGGGCCACACAAGGTGGCCCTGATTGTTTGGTGTTGAGGTTACTTGGAGTTGAACTGCTGCAGTGCCTTGCCAAGGCTTTCGGCGGTACGGCGAATCTCCTGGTTACCGTCTACCAGACCGCGCATCTGCTCGGACGACTGATCGGACAGCGACTTGATCTGGAAGATATTTTCACTGATGTCGTTGGCCACGGTACTCTGCTGCTGGACGGCAGCCGCGATCCGAACGTTCATGTCACTGATCTGTTCGATCTTGGTGATGATGCCGCCGATCTCCTGCATCGATTCCTTGACCCGGCTATTGGTTTCATCCGCAGTTTCGGTACTGGCCTGCATTTTTTCCATCAGCGCGCTGGAGTTGGCATTCACCGCATCAATGATGCCCTGAATGCTGTCGGTGGCTTCCTGTGAACGTTTGGCCAGCTGACGCACTTCGTCGGCAACCACGGCAAAGCCGCGCCCGCTTTCTCCGGCCCGAGCGGCTTCGATCGCAGTATTGAGCGCGAGCAGGTTGGTCTGAGCGGAGATGCCGTCGATCACCTCGACGGTACCGGCAATCTGCTGCAGCTGGTTCTCAAGTGCCTGAGAGGACTCGCCGGCCAGCTGAATGCCCTGACAGAGTGCATCGATATCGTTTAGCGTCTGTTCGATGCTGACCTGGATCTTCATTGCTTCCTGATTCGAGGAGACGGCAAGTTCCTGCGCTTCCTGCGAGTTGTTGGCCGTCTCGCGAATCGAGCAGGACATTTCTTCCATTGCGGTCGAACACTGATTGAGCTGATGGTTCTGGGTATCGAGCGCCTGGTAGGTGCTGTCGGTGTTCTGCTGGATATTGTCCGCTTCCTGCAGCAGCAGGGCGGAAGACTGATCGACCAGCTTGATCAGGCCCACCAGCTTGTTGATGGTGGTATCGATTGCCGAACCGATCTTGCCGAATTCATCCTCACCGGAGAAGCCGACACGCTGGTTAAGATCACCACCGGCAATAATGCCCATGACCTTCTCGATGTGATAGAGCAGCGGCAGGATGTGCTGACTGACCGAAATGGCGATGAACCCGGTCAGAACCACGGCGATTGCGCCAAAAATCATGATCTCCTGGCCGCCGTAATGTCCGAGCGCCTCGTCAGTAGTGCCCAGCTGTTGCCGCAGCGCCAGATAATCGGTGAGCAGCTGATGATAGAGGTAGACGAGGATGCCGATGCCAACGGTAGCTACATAAAAGGGCAGCAGCATTTTCTGTTTCAGCGCGACGTTCATCAAGAGACGGTCGCGCAACGCAATTTTGATTTCTTCTGCCATGGTCGATGCCTTCTGTAAGCGAGTTGATCAATACCACTGGAGGAAAATGCTTGAATTCCAATCCCTTGTTCAAAATGCCTCGCCGGCCGCCTGCCGACGCATTACCGGTGACAGTATCAGAATCTGTCTGTATCCCCCTGCAGTCATCTATCGGCTACAGCGAGACAAGGTTGAGATCCTTTCTATAAAAAGTGTAGAGGCTTTGATCTGAGTCTGGACCTGTCTTTTTAATGCTTGACATCTGCTGAGTTTCTAAACGCCATCCAGGTAGCGGGCTAGTGGCGCAGGAACAATGTGTGCTAGTCGCCCGGCAGACGCAGTACAAAACTCAGCGGACAATGATCGGACAGGTTATAACGCAGCGCATCAGCCTCTGTGTAACGCAGCAGCTGAGCGGGCCCAGCCACCCAGCCTATTGCCTCGCCGCCGACGATGTGGTGACTGATCGGCGTGCGAAAAAAGCCGAGTTCGGGCTGCCAACGCTTCGCGTGCCGATTCCAGCGTCGGATCGGGCAGGCGCGTTGTGGTGTTGACTGGGGTATGCGTACCAGCCTGAGGTTAGCCGGATCGTCATCATCAAGCTCCTGCCAGGCACGATCGTCAGGGTCGGCCAACTGGCGGTTGAAATCGCCGAGAATCAGGAACGGCTCACCGGCCTGAGCGCGCAGGTCGATCCAGCGCTCAAGATAGGCAAGGTCGAGCTTGAACCGCGCACAGGCGTAGCGCTGCGCGGGCAGAGATTCGAGGCCGTTATGGCGACAGCCGCTTTTAAGATGAACCAGCAACAGACGCAGCGAGTGCTGGCCGAGCTTTAATCGCAGATCAAGCCCGACGCGCCCACCACTGTTGGCCAGTTCGCGATAATCGGCTAGCCGTTCAAGTTTAAGATCATGCCGGGCCACCAGTGCAACGCGCTGACGGCCACCCTGTTCGACCCACCAGAATTGATACTGCGCCGGCGGAAAAATCCGCGCCACACTGGCCGGGTCGCCCACCTCCTGCAGGGCCACCAGATCAGCATCAAGCACACGGGCATACTGGGCCAGTTTGGCGAAATCCGCCTGGCTGCGCTGTCCTTCCTGACTG
>CAYWUD010000300.1:0-3337 GCA_964461355.1 uncultured Pseudomonadales bacterium
GGCTCTGGGGCTCCCCTGCGGGGGTAGCCTGCAGATTCTGGTCGAGCGGGTCGAGCCCGAAGCGCTCAATCAGTTCGAAGGCGCGCTGGACGCTGCTCTTTCCGGGCAGCGTTACTACCGTCAGATCGATCTTGACGCACAGACGATCGAAGCGGTCAGCAGTCATGATCTGCGCAAGGTGGTCGAACTCGGCAACGGCCGCTACCAGCAGTATTTCGGTCCTGCGACCGAGCTGGTCCTGGTCGGTGTCAGTCTGGTAGCCGAATACGTGGCGCAGTTTGCTCTGGCACTCGGTTACCGCGTCAGCCTGGTCGATCCGCGCGCCGACAAGCTCGACAGCTGGAAAGGCCCTGATGTCGCACGCTACTGCGAACTGCCCGAAGACCTCCTCGAGCGCTACGACAGCTGTGCCCATTGCGCCATTCTTGCCCTGACCCATGATCCGCGCATCGATGATCTGGGTATGCTGGCGGCCATCGATACCGATGCCTTTTACGTGGGCGCGCTGGGCTCTGCACGGACCTCGGCCAAACGTACCGAACGCCTGATCGAGCTGGGTATTGAAACACCTCAGCTGCAACGAATCCGCGCTCCGATCGGTCTGGATATTGGTTCCAAGACGCCGCCGGAAATCGCGATTGCCATTCTGGGCGATATCATCGCCCATTACCGCGGTCATAAGGAGGTTTCCCGATGACCCTTGATCTGCGTACATTCAACTGCCCGATGCCGCTGCTCAAAACCCGCCAGGCGCTCAAAAGTCTGGCCTGCGGCGACACCCTGACCACCCTGGTATCCGACCCCGCCTATCTTGATGACCTCAACCTGCTGGTGCGTGCCGGCAAGTGCCGTCTGCTTCAGCGCGATCAGGTCGGGCATCATTACAGCGTCCAGCTGCAGCGCTGCTGCTGAGCATAACGATCCGTTTTACTGGGGGCCGCAAGGCCCCTTTTGCATGCTGGGCCCTGCTAGACTGCAAAAAAACCGGTTGTATGAAAGGGACGATTGCCATGACGCATCTGATCGAGCGCCTGCCAAAGGCCGAACTGCACCTGCATATCGAGGGGACGCTGGAACCCGAACTGATGTTTGCCCTGGCCGAGCGCAACGGGATGACACTACTCTATGCCGATCTCGATGCCGTACGTGCCGCCTACCGGTTCGATGACCTGCAATCCTTCCTCGATCTTTATTATCAGGGGGCTGCAGTTCTGCAGACGGAACAGGATTTTTTCGATCTGACCTGGGCGTATCTCGAGCAGGCCGATCTCGACAACATCCGTCACGTCGAGCTGTTTTTTGACCCGCAGACCCATACGGCACGCGGCGTGCCCTTCAAGGCCGTCATCAGCGGCATTCACCGCGCCCTGGTACAGGGCGAAACGCTGTTTGGCATCAGTCACGGACTGATTCTCTGTTTTCTCCGGCACCTGAGCGAAGAAGACGCGCTGAATACGCTGGAAGAAGCGCTGCCCTACCGGCACCTGCTGCTGGGCGTCGGTCTCGATTCCTCCGAACGCGATCATCCGCCGGAACAGTTCGTAACGGTTTTTGCCAGGGCCAGGGCCGAGGGCCTGCATATCGTGGCTCACGCGGGCGAGGAAGGCCCACCCGGCTATATCTGGCAAGCGCTGAAGCTGCTGGGCGCGGAACGGATCGACCATGGCGTGCGTGCCAGCGAGGATCTTGATCTTGTGCGCTTTCTGGCGGAACGCCAGGTTCCACTGACCGTCTGCCCGTTATCGAACGTGAAGCTTCGGGTGTTCGAGCGGATGGAACAGCACAATCTGCGCGCCCTGCTGCAGCAGGGGCTGTGCATTACGCTCAATTCGGATGATCCGGCCTATTTCGGCGGTTATCTGGGGGAGAATTTCCGTGCCAGTATCCAGGCACTGCAGCTCTCGGATGACGAAGTGGTACAGCTTGTACGCAACAGTTTTACCGCTGCCTTTATTACACCTGAACGCCGTTCGGAGCTGCTCGAGGAACTTGATCAGGCACTGCAGGAAACGCCCTAGTGCGCATTCTGTAACGGCGCGTGGCCGCTACAGAATACCGGACAGTTGTCTGCCCCTTCAGCTACGTGTGCGTTTGAGCGGCGCAAAACCGGTTTCAACACGCTGCGTACTGGCCGCAGCCCGGGGCTTGCCTGCAGTCTTGGCCTTCGGTTTGCGCGCGGGCGCCTTGCTTGCACCCTTGCCAGCGGCCGGGCGTTTTTTCTTTTTCGGCCCTGCCGCCTTGCCGTTGGATTTGACCTTTTTCGGTCCCTTGTAGCTTGCGATCAGGTTCTCGATCTGACGGCGCTCGAAACGAAGATGCAGGTAACGCTCGGTGCGCACCATCAGGTTCCACTCGTTCGGACCAATCAGGTTGATCGCCAGCCCTTCTCGACCAGCACGTCCGGTGCGCCCGATACGATGCAGATACTCATCACCCTTGCGCGCCATGTCGAAGTTGATGACCAGTTCCACGCCGTCAATATCGAGCCCTCGTGCCGCTACGTCGGTTGTAATCATGATCGCAAACTGACCGCGGCGGAACCGATCGAGCTCACGGTTACGGTCGGCCTGATCCATCTCGCCATGTAACAGACCCACGGCCAGTTTCTGTCCCTGCAGGCGCTCGGCCAGCTCGATGGCATCGGCCCGGGTATTCATGAACACCAGTGCCTTTTCATATTTTTCCCGACGTAGCAGCTGACCGAGCAGTTTTTCCTTGTGGGTAGGATCATCACTGAGAATGACCTGCTGACGGATCGGGTTCTGATCCCGGCGCGGATCATCGAGCAGCAGTTCGTGCGGCTCACGCAGCAGTTCGTTGCAGATACGCTGCACACCCGGCTGTTGCAGGGTTGCCGAAAACAACAGGGTCTGGCGCGCCTCCGGGCAGAGTCGAGCCAGGTTGAGCACCTCTTCGGACAGCCCCAGATCAAGCATCCGGTCAGCCTCATCGAGCACCAGCAGCTCGATATCATTGAGCGCAGCATTGCCCTGATTGATTTGCTTGAGCAGCGTACCGGGGGTTGCGATCAGCAGTTCGGGATTGCGTCGCAGCATGCTCACCTGACGGCGACTGTCATCGCCACCGAACAGCACACCAAAGCTGACCCTGGTGTAGTGCGCCAGCTTTTTCACCTCATCTCCCACCTGGCGCGCCAGTTCCCGGGTCGGCACCAGCACCAGCGCCCGTGTATCGGTATCGGGTGCCGAACGACTGATCAGATGGTGCAACAGCGGCAGCAGAAACGCGGCTGTCTTGCCACTACCGGTACGGGCGCACACCTTGAGATCATGACCGGCTAGAATTTCGGGGATAGCGGCCTGCTGAACGGCGGTTG
>CAYWUD010000301.1:0-3335 GCA_964461355.1 uncultured Pseudomonadales bacterium
GAGCACCTGCTGCCAGCTACCGGCCACCTCAAGGCGCCCACCGTTAAGCAGCACCACATGATCGGCGGTCAGCGCGACATCCTGCAGCGAATGACTGACCATCAGCACTGGAATACCGAAATGCTGCGGCAATGAGCGGATCAACGGCAGCAGCTGGCGGCGTGCACGGGGATCCAGTGACGCCAACGGCTCGTCCATCATCAGCACCCGCGGCCCGGTCAGCAGCGCTCGGGCAATAGCCACGCGCTGGCGCTCACCGCCTGAAAGCCCGCTGATCCGCCGATCCAGCAGGTGACCGATCCCGACCCAGTCCACCACATCGGCGCGGGTCGGGCGCCTATCACTGAAGCCGCGTTTGAGCGCGTACTCGAGATTGCCGCGCACACTGAGGTGCGGTAGCAGGCGCGCCTCCTGAAAGACCATGCCAATGCCCCGCTGCTCGGCCGGACGGCAGTAGCGCGCTGCACTGTCAAGCCAGGGCTCACCGGCCAGCGCCACAAAACCGCGCGCAGCCTTCTCCAGCCCCGCGATCGAGCGCAGCAACGTCGTCTTGCCGCAGCCGGAATGACCGATCAGCGCCGTCAGGCCGGCCAGCGGAATCTCGACCGCCACATCCAGAGCAAACTGTCCGGCGCCGCGGCTGAGGTTGATAGCGACCGAAAGCGCCTCACTCATCGCGACCTCCCGAAGCGGCGATTAAGGTTGTAGACCAGCGCCAGCAGTACCAGCGAGAACACCAGCATGCCGCCGGCCAGCTGATGCGCCGTCTCGAACTGCTGTACTTCGACGGCATCAAACAGCGCCAGCGAAATGACCCGGGTTTCGCCCGGAATATTGCCGCCGATCATCAGCACCACGCCGAACTCACCCAGTGTGTGCGCAAAACCAAGACAGGCCGCCGAAATGATCTGCGGCAGGCAGAGCGGCAGGACAACGGTACAGAACCGGTCCAGAGGACCGGCCCCCATCAGCCGCGCGGCTTCAAGCAGCCCGGGATCAAGCCCCTCGAACGCCTTCTGCACGGGCTGAATCACGAACGGCAACGAGTAGATCACCGAGCCGATCACCAGCCCGGTAAAGGTAAAGGCCAACGGCTCACCCGTCAGTTCCAGCCAGAAACGACCCAACGGCCCCTGAGGCGAAAAGGCCACCAGCAGATAAAAGCCCAGCACCACCGGAGGCAGCACCAAAGGCAGCGCCACTACCGCCTCCAACAGCGGTTTGACACGACTTTGCAGGTGCGCGAGCCACCAGGACAGCGGCAGACCGAGCACCAGCAACACCAGTGTACTGAGCGCGGCCAGCTGCAGCGTCAGCAGCACCGCTTCAAGAACATCAGCATCCATTGACAGCATCCAGAAAACGGCACGGGGCCGAGCAGCATGCCTCTTCGCAGCTGCCGGCCCCGCCGTAGTATTCAGACCGTATCAGTGCCCTGTCGGGGGCAGCATTACCACTTTTCCAGCGCATCCTTGTCAGAGGTCTTTGCCTCCACCCAACGATCGCCCTGACCGGTGGTTTCCTTCTTCCAGAACGGCGCCTCGTTTTTCAGGTAGTCCATGATAAAACGGGCGGCATCAAACGCCGCATCACGATGGGCGCTGGTCACACCGACAAACACGATCTGATCGCCCAGATCGAGCTGGCCGACACGGTGTATCACGCGCACCTGCTCGAGCGGCCAACGCTCACACGCACGCTCGACAATTTTCTCCAGCTGGCGCTCGGTCATGCCCGGATAGTGCTCGAGGAACATGCCGCTGACATCGGCGCCGTCATTGAAGTCGCGCACCTTGCCCACGAAGGTCACCACCGCACCGATCTGACAACCGGCCGCCAGCGCCTGGTATTCATCGCCAACGTTAAAATCGCTTTCCTGTACGCTGATCATGGCGCTTCTCCGCATTCAGCCGCCGGTCACCGGCGGAAAAAAAGCCACCTCATCGCCGGACTGCAACGCCTGATTGGCGCTGACCAGATCCTGGTTGACGGCCACCAGAATATTCGGTCGATCCAGCTCTTCGGCCCACTCGGGATGATCGTTCAGCAGCTGCTGCTTGAGGGTGGTCACATCGGCCACGTCGGCCATTTCCAGGCCATCACAGCCGAGACGCTCACGCAGGCGTGCAAAAAACAGCACCTTGATCATGCCTGATCCTCCGCACGGTAGGTGCCGCTCTTGCCACCGGTCTTCTCCAGCAGCCGCACCCCTTCGATACGCATCCCCTTGTCGACCGCCTTGCACATGTCGTAGATGGTCAACGCCGCCACAGACGCCGCCGTCAGGGCTTCCATCTCGACGCCGGTCTTGCCGGCCAGCTTGCAGCGGCTCTGGATCCGCACCCGGTTATGCTCGGGCTCGGCGCTCAATTCCACCTCGACCTTGGACAGCATCAGCGGATGGCACAGCGGAATCAGCTGCGGGGTCTGCTTGGCGCCCTGGATGCCGGCAATACGCGCCACGGCAAACACATCGCCCTTGTGATGCTCGCCCGCCAGAATCTGTGCCAATGTCTCGGGCTTCATCACCACATAGGCCTCGGCAATTGCCTCACGCGTGGTGTCCGCCTTGGCGGAGACATCCACCATGTGGGCCTCCCCCTTGGCGTTGATGTGGGTCAGCTCAGCCATCGATCTCCACCCCCTTCAGGTGCTCGACGAAGTTGCACGGACGATGGCGGCTGTCGAGCTGGGCCTCTAGAATTTCGTCCCAGGCAGTACGGCAGGCGTTATTGGAACCGGGCAGACCGAAAATGACGGTCTTGTTGGCCATACCGGCCACGGAGCGTGACTGAATGGTAGAGGTCTTGATCTGATCAAAGGAGATCTGACGGAACACTTCACCGAAGCCTTCGATACGCTTGTCGAACAGCACATCCAGCGCTTCGGGGGTTACATCGCGCGCAGCAAATCCGGTACCGCCAGTCACCAGTACAACCTGCACATCGCTCGAGGCGATCCATTTGGAAACAGTGGCACGAATCTGGTACTTGTCGTCGATCACGATCACGCGGTCGGCCAGCCTGTGGCCCGCCTCGGCCACCTTGTCGGCAAGCAGCTGGCCGGACGTATCGTCTTCCAGCGTGCGGGTATCGGATACGGTCAGAACGGCAATGTTCAGCGGAATAAACTGGGTGGTGCGCTTGTGGGCCATAACGGACTGGAACTCCAAACAGCAATACGGAATAAAAGGATCAAACAATGTTGGCTTGCGGGCCTGCAGGAGGCCCGGACTGATCAGCCGCCAATCTGGGATAGGTTACGGGTACCGCCGGTAATCCGGTCGTGCAGATAATGCGTCTGCTCCTTGATCTGCAGGCATTCCTGGATACGGG
>CAYWUD010000302.1:0-3316 GCA_964461355.1 uncultured Pseudomonadales bacterium
ATAGCGCTCATAGAGCATTAAGTGATGCAAGACTCTGTATGCGACTATTTTCTCGTATGATAGGAAGAATAGAGGAGGAGAACCCTATGTTTTTCCCCTCATTAACAGTTGAAGAGCTATTAAAGAGGAGCAAAACTACGATTACCACTGACTCATTAAGGAGTATTTATGGGGCTTGATGTATATGTATTAGGCACGGGAGGAATGATGCCACTCCCCAATAGACACCTTACTTCTGTACTGGTACGAAGGGAGGGCGATCTGTTTCTTTTTGACTGTGGTGAGGGTACTCAGGTTGCCCTAAGACGACTCAACTTAAAGTGGAAAAAGATACACTCTATCTGTATTACCCACACGCATGCTGATCATGTAACTGGACTTCCTGGTATTATTATGCTCTCTAGTCAGGTACAGCGAAGTGAGCCTCTGTATATTTACGGTCCCCCTAGGTTACGGGAGTATTTGGAAACGACCATAGAGAGTCTTGAAGTGTATATTAACTATGAAATCATTATTCGAGAAATTCCGGTGGAGTCTCAAACTGTTGTTGAGTATGATGATTTTTCTATACGGGCCTTTCCATTACGACATACAAAAAAATGTGTAGGCTACTCAATCATAGAAAATGATAGACCCGGTGTATTTTTTCCAGAGAAAGCAGAAGCCCTGGGTGTTGAAAAAGGCCCTCTTTGGTCTACCTTACAAAAAGGAGTTTCCGTATGTAATACAGACGGAGTTTCCATACAACCAGAAGAGGTTATGGGAGAGCCACGTAAGGGGCTGAAATTTAGTTTTATTACAGACACTATGTACTTTCCTGGAATTGCTTCAGAGGTTACTGATTCAGACCTTCTTATTTGCGAAGGTATGTTTACAAAGGACTTAATTGACCATGCTACAGAAAAGAGACATCTTACCGCTGAGCAGGCTGGCACTATTGCAAAAGATGCAACAGGGGTAAAGTGTATGGGACTTATTCATTACAGCCCTAGGTTTTCTGACAGAGAGTTGAAATTTCTTCTCAAAGAGGCTCAAGCTGTCTTTACTGAAACCTTTCTTACTAAAGAGAGGCAACATATAAAACTGTCCTACGATGAGTAAGCCTTGTATGACTTATACTGTTACTAGCTAGTCACCTTGAATCTTATGACTGTTCATGGTAGGGTACCAACTATGGTTCGGAGCATTATTTTTAGCTGTATCGCTTTTGCCATGGCATTCTCTTTTACCGAAATTATTGTTGGTCCTAACGGTATTATTGCCACAAAAAAATTAGATAGCTATATAGAACAGTTAGAAGATTCTCTTTCTTATCACCGTTGGGTGAATCAGGAGCTTAAGATGTATCAACAAGATCTTGCTCAACGTACAACCTTGGAGGATAACTATGATGGAGAGTTCCTCTTTCCTCAACCCCCTAAAAACCCATTAGAGTTTCAAGAAAACTCACCATTAGCTGGAAAACTGACACCTCCCTTTACCTCTGAAGTTACTACTATGCAACGAGTGTTACCATTTATTATTGGAATATGTTTTGGGACCCTCGCATTCCTGATATTTAAACGAAAAGAAACAGTAGAAGAGAAAGAGGAGGTCTTTGAATCATGATTATGTTGCCTCACGATGATATACATAGTGCTATAGAGCCTCTGAAATTAGGGCACATAGGTATTATGCTATGTGATACCATTTTTGGTATTGTAGGTGCTGTTCCCCAAACAGAGCAAGCTATTAAAGATGCAAAGGGCAGGGGTGAAGATCATCCTTTTTTACAGCTCATAGACCCCACTTGGTTTAATACACTATCAACAATACCTTTCCCTGAACAGCTTACTCCATATTGGCCAGGTCCTCTTACGGTTATTACTGAGACCCAAAACCAAAACACTACTGCCTTTAGGGCTCCCAGTGGAGAGATGCTCAATCTTGTGCAATCAGTAGGTGTTCCAATATTCTCTACCAGTGCAAACCTATCTGGTACTCCCTACCATGGTAATCAGGATCGTCTTATTAAAGAGTTTGAGGGGCGTGTTGATTTTTTTCTTCCAACAAAAAAGGAGCTCCTTGATAGAACTCCTTCAACTATTATTAATATTACAACTCACCCTTTTACTATAGTAAGAAAAGGACGGGTTACCATTCCAGAACACCTACTATAGGTGAAATAGTAACATAAAGTCTACAACTGCTTTTTTCCTATCCATCCGTGTTGCAGTAAGGGGAAATGAGACTCGTACTCCCGGTTGAACTTGATCTAAAATATTTAAACCAGCTTCAAATCCAAGAGAGAGAAGGTAATGGGAACTTTTTGGAATACTGTTATTAAGATAAAAACCGTACCCCATATCCATGAAAACAGTGGCAAATGGGTAAATACTGGGAAGAATCATTTGAGGACCTCGCATACGAAACTCTGTGTTTAAGCTCATTGTGAGATCACCATCGTAGGATCTTGACTCATATCCTCGAATAAGTCCGCCAAGCTTTGGTCGTGTATGCAAACCACCAGTAGAACCTCTTTTACTGAGACTCGCATACTTGTAATTACCAAGATAATCAATGGCAACTCTTCCCATAAGTTCTCCTGAGAATCGTAAATCCTCCCACTCCTCAGTAATATCAAATAGAGGGAGATACGCAGAGTAATTTGCTCCAATATTCCATGGTATTCCTTTTTTATAGGTAGTACCATTCCAAGTAAAAGGTTGGAATCCTACATAGAGTTCTGCCTCCATACCTTGTCTTGTGCTATGAAAATTTGTAAATACATCATCGTATAAAAGACCAGTTACTAGTTCTATGTTTGTAATGTGAGAGTTGTGTTCAAAAAATATAGGGTTTGCTGCAACTAGATTAGTATCTCCATCTCTAGGTGAAAATTTTGACCAGTTAAAAGATATCGCACCGTAGGCGCTTAGCATATTTCTATGTGTTTTGTTATTCCAAAGAAGCCCCTGTTTTATACCAAACCGATTCCCATAATTTATCTCATTAAAACGAGAGGGGGCACCCATAGGATTACCTAGACTGTCATAAAAATATGTGTCGTGACGTCGTCCTCCGTAGGTGTCTAAGAAAAGAATAGTATCAACATCTGGGTTAATATTAACACCATAGTAATCAAAGGTAATACCAAGATATGTGGGCAGATACATAGGACCCACTTGTGAGAAGTCTAACCAGAGATCAGACATTTCTAAATCATCAAAAAAGCTACGCTCAGCCGACAGAGAAAAGGGAAGCACCAAAATAAAAATTATTGAAATTAGTAAATGTTTTACTCTCATTCAGAAAACTCCTTATAGGTTACCTATAG
>CAYWUD010000303.1:0-3315 GCA_964461355.1 uncultured Pseudomonadales bacterium
CAGCGCATGCAACCAGAGATCGGGCATCAGCTGCAGACGACGATGAAAAAAGCGCCCGCCCCCCAGCTCGAGATAACCGGCGCTGTCGTGCTCGAACAGCAGCTGACGCGGCAGCCCATCAGCCTCCAGAAGTGGCGCCAGCTCGGCCGAAGCCAAAAGCAGCTCGTCGCCACGGGACATGAACAGACCACCGCCCGGCCACGGGCTTTCCTGCAACGGCCAGACAAACCGGTTCAGATCCACGGTCATGCTGAGATAGGCACGCAGAAAACGCTGCTCGGCACCGGGCGATTCCACCGCCAGACCACGCCCGAGAAACAGCACCAGCTCGCCGGTATCGGGGCTTTGCTGCACACGCAGCCACAGCTGCTCGCCGGACTGCACCAGCGCCTGAAACACCGGCTGATGCGCCTCGTGCTCGGTACGATTGGGCAACTCGCGACTGGTAATGCGAAAATCCTCGAACCCGTCGGGCCAGATCAGGCGAATCTCGAGATACTCCGGATACACCCGCTGCAACATACGCAGCTTCGATTGCAGCAGCGGCTGCATCAGCTGATAACGCTCCAGATCGTCCTGCGACCCCACATAACGCAGCACGATCGCATCCTGCGCCAGTAGATCAAGACTGCGCGAAGCCTGCTTGACCAGCAGATCGAGCTGCGCGGCATGCTGCTCCAGACGCTCGGCCACCAGCTCCTCGCTTTCATGCTCGGCCTGCTCCCTGAGAGCAACGTAGGCCACCGACCCCACACCCAGCAGCGGCAATACGCTGAGAAAGAAGGTGATCAGCAACAACTTGGTGCCAAGTTTCATGGCTGAGCCTCCCGCATCAGGGTCGCTTCGATGCGATTGCGCTGGCGCATGCTCTCAGGCGACTGGGCCCGGCTGAATTCGGAACGCTCGAGCGACAGCGGGTCCGGATACACCAGCGGATCATTCTGAAACGACTCCGGCAGCAGCGCCCGCACACCCCGATGGGGCGACGCGCCGTGCAGATAAAGCGCCGTCTTGGCGGCATGCTCCGGACGGTTGATGAAATCGAGGAAACGGTGCGCCAGCTCCGGATGCTGCCCCTTGGCCCCCACCGCCAGATAGTCGACCCACAGATTGGACCCCTCCTCCGGCACCACATAACGGATCGAAGGCAGCTCCTCCTGCAGCATCAGCGCATCGCCGTTATAGGCCAGGGCGGCAACCGCCTCGCCGGTAAACAGCGCCGAACCGGGCTCGAAGGAAAAATAGCGATAGGCCAGCACATGGGGCTGCTGGGCCAGCAGCAGCGATTCGACCTGACGCAGCTCGTCCGGCGCCTGCGAGTTCATCGAATACCCGAGCGCCTTCAGCCCCATACTGATCAGCTCGCCCACATCGTCGGTCAGCAGAATGCGTCCCTTGAGTTCATCGGCAGGCTCGAACAGCTGCATCCAGCGAGTAATGGGTTCGGATACCAGATCGCTGCGATAGGCAATTCCGGTCGTGCCCCACAAATAGGGCAGGGCATAGGTGCTGCTGCCGAAAAAGGCGTTACGCCAGACGGGCTCCAGCCCTTCGGCCTGGGGAATACGACCAGGATCAAGCGGCATCAGCCAGCCACGCTGTACATACAGGCGTATATCGCTGCCCGAAACCATGATCAGGTCAAAGCCGGCACCATCGACCTCGGCCAACAGGCGCGTGCGATCAAGATCGGAGCTGTAATGCACCTCGACCAGATCGACCTGATAGCGCTGTTCAAAGGCTGCGACCAGCTCCGGATCCAGATAATCGGACCAGTTCAGCAGCACCAACCGGGGCTTGGCCGCCGCCAGCCCTCCGACACTCCAGCACAATGCCAACAGCAGACAGATAAGACGCAACGGGTTCCCTCCACCTGATAACCACACCGCCGTGATCCCTTGGCTTAAGACTAGACTGCTCACATCCGGGACAGGCAACGGCTTTTGCCACAACGCGAACTCCGCACAGAGAACCATGAGCTGTTGACAGCCCCGGAGGAACTCAATATCATGCGCCGCACTTGTGAATTGGACCTGATTCTCCCGCCTCCAAGGGATAACACAGGAACAGCGCACAGGTAGAGCAAGATGCCGAAGTGGTGGAATTGGTAGACACGCTGTCTTCAGGTGGCAGTGGCCCTTGGCCGTGGGAGTTCGAGTCTCCCCTTCGGCACCAACACTTCAGATCGAACAGAATTTTTACTGGTGCTGCCGAAGTGGTGGAATTGGTAGACACGCTGTCTTCAGGTGGCAGTGGCCTATGGCCGTGGGAGTTCGAGTCTCCCCTTCGGCACCAGTCTTTCCCAAGAAGTTCCTCTGTTAGTCAAATCCCCGAATTCTCCGCTGTTCCAACCGCTGCATACTGGCAATAAAGCGTTCCAGCTGGTGGCGTGCACGCGCATCCAGAACCTCCAGTTTTCCACAGAGCATCACCCCGCCTTTCTCAACGGCAATGATATTGCTCAGTTCCAGACGCACTTCGACCGTTACCCCTTCGGGCAGCGCCAGCAGACAGGGCTCGATCTGACCGCCCACCTGCAGCAACTGGCCCAGCTCGCGGGTATCGAACTCGGCGCGCAAACCGCTGGCAGACAGATCCCTGAGCCAGCCCTTGTAATGACGCTCTCCGGGCAGACTGATCATCACCGGAACCTGCATATCGGCATGCAGCTGCACCCGAAAGGCCCCGCGACGCTGATGATGACTGAGCTCTACCGGCATCTGCAGCCGGTAGGTCTGCTCGGGAAACCGCCCGCGCACCTCGAGCATACGACTGTGAAAGCGCCACATAACGCCCTGATCGCGCCAGCTTACGGTCCAGACCGCTTCCTGCAGACGTGACAGACCGACACGGGGCATCAGCTGATCCAGCCACAGGCTCTGGGTCTTGCGATCAAGCTCCAGCAGCAGGCTGCGCTGCACCTCCTGGGACTTGTCCAGACGGACCTGCACGAACAGATGCCGCTCGATCACCTTCGCCAGCTGCGCCTGCAGCAGGCGCTGGCGCTGACGTTCTTCATCTTCACCCCAAAATCGCTCGAACAAGATTTCTCCCCCGCTCCTGTCCCGCACCAACTCCTGTTTACGCCAGAAGTCTGTTTCTCACGCTCGATCCTGCCGCGAACGACGGGCAATGACCAGCATAGTGCACGGCAAAACGGCACCTCATCACCCGACTGTAGACCCTGTTCACAGCCTCGATCAGCCCGAAGGCGTTGACAGCCTCGAAGCGGTTTTCTAATATGCCTGCCACTTGCCGGTATAGCTCAGTTGGTAGAGCAACTGACTTGTAATCAGTAGGTCCCGAGTTCGACTC
>CAYWUD010000304.1:0-3304 GCA_964461355.1 uncultured Pseudomonadales bacterium
CAGTACTGCCCCCAGAGTTCGCGCGTAAAGGGGTGGGTATTCTCCAGCTGCACCGCCCCCACGTTGGCCTGACGGATATGGCTGACAACAATCTGACTCTTGATCGGATAATTGCGCACCAGCCGTGCGATCTCCGAATCACAGCTTGGGTGCGGATCACGAAACTCGCGCAAGCCACGCCCTTCGTAAAAGGCGATCCCCCAGCCGTCACGATGGGGCCCGGTATTGCCGCCCCGCTGCATCAGCCCGGTAAAGCTGAAACAGATATCCGTGGGAACATTGGCGCTCATACCCAGAAGTTCACACATCGGCATGCGGCTCCTGGCGCTGACTGGCTGCGGCCTCAGGTTGGCCTCGACGCCCCAGAGCGATCAGGGCCTGATAGCAGGCGGTCAGGCCGCCGGCCAGTACCAGTGCCCACAGCAGCGCAATGCCCGCACGCCAGAAGGCCTGGGGCCCCAGCTGCAGGCTGTCGAACAGTGCCACCATCAGCGCAGGCGCCAGTTCGCTGCGCTCGGAAGCAACCGTCCAGGGAGTCAGCAGCAACGCAGCCGCGGCCAGCTGCAGAAAACGGCGTGTGCCCGCCCAGCCGAGGTTGCGCGTCATGCGCAGCCACACCAGCAGACAGCCCAGAGCACCGACCAGATATCCGGCCCAGGTGAGTAGATACGGTGAAAAGTCCATCAAAACACGAAAGTTCCTTGCCAACAGAAACCGGGTTACCGGCAACCTGCAGGGGGCTGCGGTCGCCTAGCAAGCCGGCTCCAGAGTATAATCTGCCGTCGAAGCAAACTGAACCGCTCCTGCGTACGAGACCGATCATGCCCCGCCTTGCCCCGCCCAAAGCCGCCCGCCGCGACTATGTTCACGTCCAGCATGGCGATCATCGCCCTGATCCCTACCACTGGCTGAGCGATCGTGACGATCCCGAAACACTGGCGTACCTGACGGCGGAAAACGACTACACAAAGGCGCAGATGGCCAGCACACAGGCGCTGCAGGAAAGCCTGTTTGAAAGCCTGAAGGCACGCATTCAAGAAACCGATTGCAGCCTGCCCTATCTCTGGCGCGGCTGGGCCTACTACAGCCGGACCGAAGCCGGTCTGCAGTATCCGATCAGTTGCCGCCGCCCGCAAACCGGCGGGGACGAAACGGTGCTGCTCGACGGCAATCGCCTCGCCGCCGATGAAGCCTATTTTGCTCTGGGCGCACTGGAGGTCAGCCCCGATCAGGCCCTGCTGGCCTATGCCAGCGATACCCAGGGGGACGAAATCTACCGCATCGAACTGCGTCGTATCGGCACCACAGATGTGCTGGAAGCGCCCCTGGAACACTGTGCCGGGACTCTGGTCTGGACCGAGGATAATCTCGGTTTTTACTACAGCACGCTGGACGAATGCCAGCGCCCGCACCAGCTCTGGTACCACCGTCTGGGCGAGTCGCAGGATCAGGATCGCCTGATCTTCAGTGAACCTGACGGACGCTTCTTCCTCGGCGCCTACAAGAGCAAGTCGGAACAGCTGATCTTTATCGAACTCTCGAGCAAGGAGAGCAACGAAGTCTGGTTTGCCCCGAGTGCGTGCATGCACACTGACTTTACCTGCCTGTGCCCGCGCCGACCGAAACACGAATACTACGTCGACCACGACGGCCAGCGCCTGCTGATCCGCAGCAATGATCTGCACCCCAATTACCGACTGCTCAGTGCCCGTACCGAGACCCCGACTGACTGGCAGGAATTGATCGCCGCTCAGGACCACTGCCACCTCGAGGATGTCGAACCCTTCCGCAACCATCTGGTTCTGAGCGAACGGATCGACGGCCAGGTACGCCTGGTCATTGTCGGCGCCGCCGGGCAGCAGACAATCGAGTTTCCCGATGCCTGCTACAGCGCGGGGCTTGGCAGCAATATCGACCTTGATGCGGACTTCGTACGCATCTATTACGAATCGCTCAACCGCCCGGCCCAGGTGATCGATGTCGACCTGCAGAGCGCAAGGCAGACCCTGCGGAAACAGAAAGCGGTCCTCGGCCCCTTCGATCCGAACGATTATCTGTGCAAACGCCTGCATGCCACCGCCGCCGACGGCACAAGGATTCCGATCAGCCTGGTCGGCCAGCGCGGCAGTTTTGCCCAGCCGGCCCCGCTCTACCTGTACGGTTACGGGGCCTATGGCGACGCCCTCGACCCCTGGTTCTCCCATGCGCGGCTGAACCTGCTCGAGCGGGGGGTGATCTTTGCCATCGCCCATGTCCGCGGCGGCGGCGATCTGGGCGAGCACTGGTATCAGAACGGCAAGCTCGAGCACAAGGAGCACAGTTTCGGCGACTTCATCGCCTGCCTTGAATTCCTGCAGGCAGAAGGCATCACCCGCCCCGAGCAGACCCTGATCAGCGGCGGCAGCGCCGGCGGCCTCCTGATCGGCACGGTCATCAACCGTGCTCCTGAGCGGATCTGCGCGGCGATCGCCGAGGTACCCTTTGTCGACGTACTGAGTACCATGCTCGACCCCAACCTGCCGCTGACCCTGACCGAATACGAAGAGTGGGGCAATCCCAACCAGCCCGAGGTCTACCGGCGCATCAAGCAGTATTCACCGGTCGATAATGTGGCCCCGCAGGCCTACCCACACCTGCTGGTCACCGCCGGGCTCAGCGACCCCCGTGTCCCCTACTGGGAAGCGGCCAAATGGGTGGCGAAGCTGCGCCACGAAAAGACCGACCAGAACCTGCTGCTGCTCAAGACCAACCTTGAAGCCGGCCATGGCGGCGCCTCGGGGCGTTACGAGGCCATGCAGGAAACCGCCTTCGAGCAGGCCTTTGTGCTCAAGGTACTGGGACTCGGCGATTAATCGATCGCCGGACGCGGACTTTGCTTAAATAGGAGTAAGAGCTCGGATAAACCCACGCCGGCGAATGCAGTACCGGATGATCACGGTTCTGGAGCGCGCGATGAGTCATGGCAAGGCAGGTCGTCATCAGCTTTTTTACCTGCTCTGCCCCCTGCTGTGGGGGGCTCTGCTGCCGGTACTGGCCGATCCGATCATTCGCGATTTTCAACCGATCGACTACTTCCCGCACGAACAGGAACAAAGCTACGAGGACAAGAGCGGCAAGTGGATCTACGAGGCACTCGATAATCCTGCGGCTCTGGAAAACCGTCTGCTGCGCGGCGCAGCCTATGGCGCTCTGGATCTGGTCGGCGTAGCCGATCCGATCAAGGCCTTTGTCGAGGAGATCGGCGATGCCACCGAATTCGAGTTCGGCGCCTGCTCGCAGATGAAACTACGCAATTCACTGACGG
>CAYWUD010000305.1:0-3297 GCA_964461355.1 uncultured Pseudomonadales bacterium
GGCGGCTCTTGCGCTTAGCAATGGTGCCGAAGAAGACCACGGCGTAGGTCACCCAGACCAGTGCGATCAGGATATCGATCGGCCACTCGAGCTCGGCATATTCCTTGGAGGTGGTAATGCCCAGCGGCAGCGTGATTGCGGCCAGAACGATCACCAGCTGCCAGCCCCAGAACGTAAAGGCTGCCAGCGTATCGGAGAACAGGCGGGTCTGACAGGTGCGTTGCACCACGTAGTAGGAGGTGGCGAACAGGGCGCTACCGCCGAAGGCAAAGATCACCGCATTGGTGTGCAGCGGTCGCAGGCGACCGAAGCTCAGCCAGGGAAGATCGAAATTCAGTTGTGGCCAGACCAGTTGGCATGCGATCAACACGCCCACGGCCATCCCTACGATGCCCCAGATCACTGTCATGACAGCGAATTGTCGGACAACCTTGTAGTTATAGGTGGTTGCTGTACTCATTTTGGGTCCAAGTCGACTTCGTTTTGCGTTGGAACTGAAGTGTGCTCTAGCCGGTTTCTTGTGGATCTACCGGTTACAGCGGTTGCGCCATCTTTTAAAGAGTAATCAAGGATGGGCGCTTGTCATGTCGGTATCGGTCTATGGCCGTCGAATCCACTGCAAGGCGGCGGGGTAAAGCCGGAATCTTGATGGATAAACGACTCTTTTTGACTAATACGGTTACTCCCGGCGGCGATCATAGCAGAATGCCCTAGGCACGCTCCAACGGATTTTATTGATCTGAAAAGAGCACGCTTTTCATTGAATGTCTGCCCATGGATGCCCTGCACGGCTTTTGCTTAATTCTAGCCGCTGAATGCGGCCTTGCCCGTGAAAGCCGAGCGCTGCTGCGGCTGCATAAAAAAACGCGCTCAGTAGAAATACGCCGAACCGAACAAGGTGCTGCCGCGTGTCTCCCGTTACCGGCTGGTCGCTGCCGGGATGGTGTGTGTACTCATGCAGATCGGTCATCTGCGGATGTTCGTCTGATCAGGCACTTGGCGTGGTATTCAATCAGCCCCTGTCTGCCATGCGCTATGGTTTGGCCGGGGCAAACTTGGTACATTGGCGCCATCTTGCTGTAGAGAGCCTCGCCATGGATTTCACCGTTACCCATCATCTGGATGCCACCGGATTGCGCTGTCCGGAACCGGTCATGCTGCTGCACAACAAGGTGCGCGAGATGCAGAGCGGTGATGTACTTGAAGTCGTGGCGACCGATCCTTCCACCAGCTGGGATATTCCCAAGTTCTGCAACTTCCTCAACCATGAACTCCTGGCCAACGAGGAGCGTGAGCAGAAGTATTACTATTACATCCGCAAGGGCGCTGACTGAGCCTGCTTGCACCAGCAAAAGCCCCGCAGATGCGGGGCTTTTTGTGTTTCGGGCGTCCTCTCAGGGTTGTACCAGCTGGGCGAAGGCGGCCAGGGCATCGGGATCCTTGGCCTTGATCTTGTTGGCAATGCGGTGGTGAAAGAAGTAGCGAAATCCCGGGTCCTTCTGCGCCGGATACAGGCAGGGGTCGCCGGGCAGCACCGGTGTGCTGCTGATCCGGGTTTCGTCCACCAGCATGCCGAGCAGCTCGCCGTTGTTCATCAGGCGCCAGCTGACGACTTCGGACAGGCGAAAGCTCTGGAAGTTGTCGTCGGTCAGTACGGCGTGGGTGCCGATGGTATCAGGCAGCTCCTGCAGAATGCGTGGAGGTTCGTCATCGTGTTGCAGCTGCTCTGCGCTGCGGTAATAGTCACCGGCGCTCTGCAGTTCGATCACCTTGGGTTCGGGCGGGTCGAAGAACAGGCGTTCTTCGCGGCTGTCGTAAAAGCCTTCCCAGTGGCCGTTGAGGGGGTCGCTTAACTGGGTGCAGTCGACCACCTTGCCAAGCCAGGGAACCAGGGCGATCACCTCACCGCGCTCCTTCAGTCCCCAGCAGAGTATTTTCATGCTGAACAGACGACCCGCGTTGTGGTCGTTGCTGTAAAGCATTTCAAGGCCGTCCAGCTCTGGTGTCAGACGGATCAGTTGGTTGCCTCCCTGGCTCTGGTATTTCTCCCCGGTAAAGAGGTCCACCACATTATCGAAGTGGTCCTCCCGCTGCAGCGTTGCCATGGCAAACCTCCTGCGGGCGATCGGAGCCGTTGTACCTTCAGTATATGAGCAATAATTCGCGCTCGTGTTTTTTTCAGACAACTGGTGGCTGCGCGTGCAGGGCGTGCTGCTCCGCGATACGGCGCTGGCTGATCAGGTACAGCCTGCGGCTTTGCAGTACGGCCGCCAGGGTCAGGCCGAGCACCAGGCCCTGCCAGAGGCCGACCGGTCCGGAAGGCTCGCCCAGCCAGTGGGTCAGTCCCAGGGTGCAGCCCAGAGGCAGGGCAATCAGCCAGTACGCGGTCAGCGCGATCAGCATCGGCCCCTTGGTATCCTTGTAGCCGCGCAGGGCACCGGTGGAGGCGAGCTGAATGGCGTCGGAGATCTGATAAATGGCGGTGAAAAACAGCAGCTTGACGGCAATGGCAATCACCGCCGGATCGCGGCTGTAGATCGAGGCGATCTGCTCGGGCAGCAGCAGCACCAGGCTCGCGGTGACCAGTGCAAAGGCGGCCGAGGTGCCGACGCCGACATAGGCCTTGAAGCGCGCCAGTTCGGCATCGCCGGCTCCCAGTGCCTGGCCGACACGGATGGTATTGGCGATCGACAGGCTGAGCGGCAGCATGAAGACGATCGAAGCAAAGTTCAGGCTCAGCTGGTGTCCGGCAACCACTTCCGGGCCCATGAAACCGATCAGCAGCGCGATCAGGGTAAACAGCGTGGCTTCACTGAAAATAGCCAGGCCGATGGGTACGCCCAGCCGCAGAATCTGGCTCAGCGGCGCCAGTTGCGGGCGTTCCAGGCGGCAGAACAGGGCGTGTCGACGGTGTCTGTTGGAGCGGTGCACATACAGCCCCAGCAGGATCAGCATCACCCAGTAGGCAAGTGAGGTGGCATAGCCGCAGCCGACCGCTCCGAGTGCCGGCAGACCCAGCTTGCCGTAGATCAGCAGATAGTTGGCCGGCACGTTGATCGCAAGGCCGATCAGGCCGAAGATCAGTCCCGCTTTGGTGTCCGCGAGACCTTCGCAGTAGCAGACCAGCACCTGAAACAGGCAGATGGCGGGGATGCCCCAGTACAGCGCCTCAAGGTACGCCTTGGTGACCGGAATGATGGCGGCATCGACCGCCAGCCAGGCCAGCGGGTAGTCGACCCAGCGCAGCAGCAGGATCGTGGTCAGGGCGGTAAAGAGTCCGACCCAGCCGCCCTGGCG
>CAYWUD010000306.1:0-3275 GCA_964461355.1 uncultured Pseudomonadales bacterium
CCTTTGCCATCGGCTACGTGCTGCTGCACTACAGCGCTGCGGTACTGCTGAAGCTCGACTGGCCGCCGATTCTGATCCGCAGCCAGACCATTCTCATCGCCGGCGTGCTGCAGCTCTTTGTGCTGGGCCTGCTCTGGTATCAGCGGCCACTGTTGCGCCAGCTGTTTCAGGATGAACGCCTGTCCCATGAGCGCCTGCAGCAGCTGCTGAGCCAGACCTGGCCCTGGCTGGTATCGGCCTGGTTGCTGGGGCTCTACTTTCTCTGGAGCTGGAATCTGTTCCTCGGCGAGCATGAACGCGCGGCGCATATCGGCTCGAGCTGGTGGCTGACACTGAGTTTCCCGCTGGTCGACCGTCTGGTACATCGCGGCCTGCACGCGCTGGTGACCCTGGAACTGTTCCAGAGCCCGCGTTTTCATGAGCGGCGCGCACGCTTTGTACAGACCATCCAGGTCGGCGTGCGTATCCTGCTGCTCGGCAGCGCGGCGCTGGCACTCGGTGATGCCCTGGGATACGAAGCCAGCGCCATGGCACGCAGCCAGATGGGGGCCGAACTGGTCGACGCTCTGGTCGATATCATGATCACTCTGCTGCTGGCCTATGTCCTCTGGACGCTGGCGCAATCGCAGATCGAAAAACGCCTGCCCGAACCGCTTGATGTCGACGCCAATCTGGATGGCGAGGGCGGCGGCAGCGGCGCTTCGCGTGCCGAAACCCTGCTGCCGCTGCTGCGTTCCTGTCTGCTCGCCCTGCTGGTGGCGACGGTCATTCTCAGCATTCTCAGCGCCCTCGGGGTGCAGATCGCACCCTTGCTGGCCGGGGCCGGCGTGGTCGGCATCGCCATCGGTTTCGGCGCCCAGAAGCTGGTTCAGGATGTTATTTCCGGGATCTTTTTCCTCATGGATGACGCCTTTCGGCGCGGCGAATATATCGAGGTCGGTAACCTGCGCGGCACGGTCGAGAAGATTTCCGTGCGCTCGATGCAGCTGCGCCACCACCTCGGTGCGGTCCAGACGATCCCGTACGGCAATGTACCGACCATCACCAACCTCAGCCGCGATTGGATCACCATGAAACTGGAGCTGCGCCTGCCCTATGACGTGGATATCGAGCGGGTGCGCAAGATCATCAAGAAGGTGGGTCAGAGCATGCAGGAAGACCCGGAACTCGGGCCGAACATGCTGCAGCCACTGAAGTCTCAGGGCGTGATGCGCATGGAAGAATCCGCGCTGATCATCCGCATGAAGTTTACCGCGCGCCCGGGCGAGCAGTGGGTCATTCGCCGTGAAGCCTACCGGCGGGTCCAGGAAGCGTTACATGCCGCCGGCATTCAGTTTGCCCATCGCGAAGTGCGTGTGCGCCTGCCCGAGGAGATCGAGCAACAACTGCACCCGCAACGCCCCGAAGCTCTGGAATCGGCATCGCAGGAGTCAACTCCGGCTTTGGCACTGGCCGCCGCCGCCGCCGCGGTTTCAGCGCTGAGCGCCGAGGAACAGAAACGGGCACAGCTGCAAAAAATGGATGAGGATCAGGAGAGCGCCGATGATCGCTGACCGAGCTCAGCGCGCACAAACCAATCAGGCGGCTCATGCCGCCTGCGTCTGTTTAGACGTTATACGCCGTTGCTGGCGCCACGCAGTTCTGCCCTGACCGGACCGCCGTGCTTGTCCTGATACATCGCCCGATCCGCTTCGGCCAGAAGCTGAGACAGATCGGCACCATCACGGGGCCAGAGCACCATGCCAAGGCTCAACCCCACCTGCAGAGGATGCTGGTCGCACAGAATCGGAACCTGAGCGACCGCAGCAATGCGCCCGGCAACCCGGTCAAGATCATCACTGCGGTTGATATGCGGTAACAGCACGACAAATTCATCACCGCCGTAGCGGGCCACCAGATCATCGGCACGCACCACCGACATCAGGCGCATTGCGACCTCCTGCAGCACCGCATCACCCGCCGCATGGCCGCAGAGATCATTGATCTGCTTGAACCGGTCCACATCGATATAACCGATGCCAAAGGGCGCGCCGTTTTCCTGAGCCTGCGCCAGAACATGCTGAAACTGCTGTTCCAGGCCGCGACGATTAAGCAGCTGGGTTAACGGATCGCGCACCGCCTGGCGCCGAATTTCAAGCTCGACCTGCTTGTGCTCGGTGACATCGCGATGGGTACCGATCATGCGCAGCGGGCGACCGTCACAATCCCATTCGACGATCCGGCCCTGATCCAGCACCCAGACCCAGTGGCCGGATCGGTGCTTGAGGCGCAATTCGAGGCTGAAGAAAGGGGTTTCACCATGAAGATGATCACTGAGCGCCTGATCGGCAGCCTCAAGATCATCCGGGTGCGTCAGGTTGCGCCAGGTCATGGCGCAGGGGGCCAGCTCGCCGGGGTAGTAGCCGAGCATTTCGCTCCAGGCACTGTTGCAGAACAGCGAACCACTGGGGATGTGCCAATCCCAGAGTCCCAGCCCGCTGTTGTCGACCGCCAGGCGCAGGCGACGCTCGTTGTTTTCGAGATAACGAATCAGGCGATTCTGCTGCTCGAGCTGCTGTTCCAGATCGGCCAACCGTCCCTGTACCGCCGTCAACTCATGCTGGCAGTTCGCCTCTAGCTTACTGTTCACTGCAAACTCCGTCCCTGTTGCCTGCAATAGATTTGCTCAACTGACGCAGAAACTCAGACTAGCGTACCTGCATCAGGTTGTATATTTTTTATGCGAATTTGTGATTATACCCTCAGCTGCGGCTGCTAAGGCGTGCCGCCAGAAAACGCTCGAAGAGACCCGGGAACATACGCGCAAAGATCCGCGCACGCCAGTCGACGTTACGCAAAATCAACAGACGCCGTCTTTTTCGAGCGCCCTGGAAAATTTGCTCCGCCACGGCCTGCGGCGAGGCTTCGCCATGCCCGCCGCGCAGCCCGGAAGCGCCGCGCACCCCGCCGGCATCAAGCGCATGCTCACTCATGGCGGTCGCCGTATAGCCGGGACACACCAGCATCACGCCGACGCTTTCGCGGCTCAGCTCAAGCCGCAGACTGTCGAACAGACCATGCAATGCATGCTTGCTGGCGGCATAGGCGCTGCGATCAAGGAACGGCGCAAAACCGGACATGGAACTGAGGGTAATGATCAGACCGCGGCGGGCGCGCAGACTCTCAAGCGCGGCCTTGGTACAGTGCAGCGCGCCGAAATAATTAACCTCCGTGACCTGACGGAACACCTCGAGATCGGTATCGGCAAAGCGGCTGTGGTGGGTAATACCGGTATT
>CAYWUD010000307.1:0-924 GCA_964461355.1 uncultured Pseudomonadales bacterium
ACTTTCGCTCTCTTTCTTGTCGCAACACGCAGATTGTCTAATGCATAGTTATCTTTTAAATCTCCAAACGTTCTTTCAACAGAAGTTCGTTGGTTATACAGCTTTTCAAACTTTTCAGTTCCACGAAACGGAACAGTGTTGAACCTTGGATCATCCTTGATTCTTACTTTTCCAACATAACCACTTTCAGCGGATGTACACCATAAATGGCCCATGATGCATTCACATTTCCCTGTTGCCACCGGACAAAGCAAGCGAATTATTCCATTGTCATTGCCGCCATATGTGTATGGATGATTCATCGGACAAACAAGCTGTCCATCCCAGTTAATACCTTCTGGCGGAATTTTTGTAGCTCGCCAAATTAATGAAATAACCGCTTGAGTCTTATAGTCTGAATGGATACTTTCATAAATACGTGGCACATCATAACTGGCGTCCATCATGTAGTGTTTAGGTTGAATGGTTTCATCATAGTCATCCATCATCTTCTGGATTAAAGGTTGTACAATATCCATATCTGAGATGTTGGCTGGTGTAATAATGTAGCAGATGGGAAGGCCGCTTTTGGTATCAACCAACGCATGCATCTTCCAACCGTACCATTTGATGAAGTTTCCATTAGTGTCAAGCGTACCTCCCCAGTGCGGATGTTCAGGATCATTTTCAGGAATCTTCTTTTTGGGAACAAAGTGTTCATAAGCATCAATAGCAACATTATCGAGTCCAAGGAGACCAAGATCTCGAGCTTTTGAAAGCATACGGCGATAAGTTCTTTCAAGAATGTTGCTTTCCGAAAGATCTGTAATAAATCTGGAAAAAGTCGATTCACTTGGATTTTCAGTATACTCGAAGCCGCAAGTTCTTTTGAAAACTGGGTCGTCTTTAATTCTACCCACAAGAGCCTTGATTTCCGGCAGTTGT
>CAYWUD010000307.1:943-3272 GCA_964461355.1 uncultured Pseudomonadales bacterium
AGCAAATGCTCTTTTTCATATCCCTTTAGCCCTCGTTTGTGAGGATTATATGGGTAATGCTGATGTAAAAGAGTAAAATCCATGAAGCTAAGAATAACTTCCAGATGATTCAATGGACGAATTTCCATATAATCATCTAATGTAACCAATGAATGTTCTCGATACATATTCTGCAGTTTCCTCCGTTTGTTAGCATCACCCTAGCTGAAAACTGAATTCGCACAATAACATCATCGGTTCGCACTTGAGCATCACTTGAGATAGAATACACTTGAGGACAAGTTCTCAACATTCTATCGAAATGAGGCCGATTATATGGCCAAGAAAATCAAAGTAAAACTCATCTTGGAACTACGTGCAGCTAACATGTCTCAACGCGAAATCTGCTGAAGCAGAAAAATGTCATCTCATTCAGTCAGTGATGTTTGTAAACTTGCTACTGAAAAAGAAATCACCTACGATGACATCAAGGATAAATCAGAGGAAGATGTTTATAAAATCTTCTTTCCTGATAAATTTGTCACAGACACATTATACAAACAACCAGATTATAGTTACATCCACAGCGAATTAAAGAAAACTGGCGTTACTTTAAAACTTCTCTGGAACGAATACAAAGATGCATGCATTGCCGGTAATGAATTATCCTTCGGATACACCAAATTCTGTGAAGGATATTCAAACAGCTAACAGCCTTACAAATCACTTAAGACATAAGCCAGGTATGGTATGTGAAGTTGATTGGAGCGGTCCTACTATGACGATTGTAGACCCCTCAACCGGCGAATTAATTACAGCATATCTCTTTGTGGCAACTCTACCATATAGTCAGTATTCCTATGTTGAGCCTTACCTGGATATGAAACAAAACACTTGTATCAAATGTAATGTAAACATGTTTGAATTCTTCGGAAGATTTACTGTCCGTACTACTTGCGATAATTTAAAAACCGGTGTGGTTAGCCATCCTCGAGATGGTGAAATTATCCTTAACGAACAATATGAAACTTTTGAAAACCATTACTATACAGCCATTATGCCTGCAGGTGTCCGCAAACCGAAGCAAAAAGCTTCTGTAGAAGGAACTGTTGGCAAAATAGCTACTGTAATCATCGCTAAATTGCGAAATGAAACCTACCATAACATCAACGAACTAAAGGTTACCGTGGCTAAAAAGCTTAATGAATTCAACGATGAACCTTTCCAAAAGCGTGAAGGTAGTCGTAGTTCTGTGTTTAACGAATCCGAAAAACCTAGATTAAGGGAATTACCCCTTATTCCTTATTAAGTTACAGAGTGGATATACAACCACAAAGTAAATCTCGATTGCCATGTCGCTTTCAAAACCAACCGCTATTCGGCACCATATGACTATGTTGGCAAAAAAGTTGATATAAAAGCTAGTGAGTCTATCGTTGAGATCTATTATAAGCAGGAACGTATTGCAAGTCATATGCGTATTCCTGATTATAAGAAATATCAATGGGCCACTAAATATGAACACATGCCTGACCAATTCCATCATACACAATGGGATGATACAAGGATAAAAAATTGGGCTTGTACCATCGGTCCTAACACTATGGATGTTATTGAACGTATATTTAATAGCTTTCGTGTTAAAGAACAAGCTTATAATTCTTGCTTAGCTGTCCTTCGTTTAAGCAAGGATTATACCAATGAGCGCCTTGAAGTTGCTTGCGAAGTAGCACTTGAAAAACTACGATGACCACGTTATAGAAACTTAAAGGGAATTCTATCTTCTAACCAAGACAAGATATACCTCGAGAAGAAAGAGAACTTTAAAGTGATAAAAACACATCTGAACAAACAGCAAGGTTATGTTAGAGGTGCAGAATACTATCGATGTGTAGGTGATCAGTAATGCCAGTATTTGATGATGAAACACGAAGAAAACTAAGAGAATTAAACCTAGAAGACTTCATTGATGCTATCGATTCACAAAGCAAAGATGTTTCATATTCAACTATGGCATTTGAAGACCGATTGAAAATGGCTGTTGACTACTTATATCAAGCAAAAAATAACAAAAATATTAAGCGCCTTATTCGAATGTCAAAGTTCCGAATTCCTAACGCAACTGTGACAAGTATCTATTATCCGGACAGAGGCTTAGATAAGGAAATTCTCTTAAGCTTAGCCACGTGTCAGTTTATCGATACTAATTCCAGCATTGTTTTTCAGGGATTTACAGGTTCTGGTAAAACTTACTTAGCCTGTGCTATGGGTAAGCAGGCGTGTATCAGTGGTATTAGGCAAGATACATTAGTGTTCCTGATTTATTAATTCTTCGAGATGAAGCCACCTT
>CAYWUD010000308.1:0-3253 GCA_964461355.1 uncultured Pseudomonadales bacterium
GACCGCCGGTGAATACAAGCGCACGCTGACCATGTTCGGCCAGAATACGGACAAGGGGCGGCAGAAATTTATCGAGGATCTCGAGGATACCCACCAGCTGTTCAAAAGCTTTGTCGCCGAGCAGCGCCCGGTGGTGGATATCGAAAAGGTCGCGACCGGCGAGGTCTGGTACGGCCAGCAGGCTCTGGCCGAGCAGCTGGTCGACGCGGTAATGACCAGCGATCAGTACCTGCAGCAGCAGGCCGCCGAAGCGGATCTGTACCGGGTCGAATACCGTCTGAAAAAGACCCTGGCCGAGAAGTTCGGTCTGAGCGTCGAAGCCGGTATTGCGCGAGCCTGTACCTCGCTGCTCGGGCGCTTGCAGGCCAGTCGCTTTCTCTCCTGATTGCATGGTGTCCGCGCGGGCGGGAGGATCGGCATGATGAAGACATTCAAGGCGCTGCGGGTGCACGAGGATACTGCGACCGCAGCCTTTTCAATGCAGGTGCAAACGCGGGATCTGCATGACCTGCCGGCCGGCGAGGTACTGGTGCGGGTGCGCTACTCTTCGCTCAACTACAAGGATGCGCTGGTCTGTTCCGGGCATCACGGCATTACGCGGCACTACCCGCATACGCCGGGCATCGATGCCGCCGGCGAGGTGGTCGCATCGACGGTGGACGCGTTCAGCCCCGGTGATGCGGTAGTGGTGACCGGGTATGACCTCGGCATGAATACCGATGGCGGCTTTGGCCAGTACATTCGTGTGCCGGCCGCCTGGGTGTTGCCGTTGCCCGAGGGGCTTTCACTGGCCGAGTCGATGGTGCTCGGTACGGCCGGGCTGACCGCCGCCCAGTGCATCATGAAGCTCCAGCGCATGGGGCTTGCGCCCGATCAGGGGGAAGTGCTCGTGACCGGTGCCAGCGGCGGCGTCGGTTCTCTGGCGGTGCAGCTGTTGCATCGGCTGGGTTACCGGGTTGCGGCGGCCACCGGCACGCTCGAGCAGGCCCAGCATCTGCATGCTCTGGGCGCCAGCAAGATCATTGACCGCGAGACGCTGCTCGAGGGCACCGAACGCGCACTGCTGGCGCCCCAGTGGGCCGGTGCAGTGGATACGGTGGGCGGGGAAATCCTGTTCAACGTGATCAAGGGGCTGCAGCGCGGCGGTAGCGTGGCCTGCTGTGGCCTGGTGGCTTCGGCCCGATTTGAAGCTACTGTGTTTCCGTTTATCCTGCGCGGCGTGCACCTGCTCGGCGTCGATTCGGCCGAACAGCCGCGGGCGCTCAAGGCCGAACTCTGGCGCCTGCTGGGGCATGAGTGGAAGCTCGACGGTCTGCTCGCGCAGGCTACCGAGGTCGGGCTCGACGCGCTGCTCGAGCTGGTACCGCGCATGCTCAAGGGGCGTACTCAGGGGCGAATTCTGCTTAACCTTGATCGCTGATCGGGTACACTTGCTCTTTCCAACCCGTATTTCGGATACGGGTTTTTTTATTGCAGTCTGCCTCAGGCAGGTATTTTTTCTCGACAGGATGTGCAGCAAGAACGCGTATGTCAGGTACTAACGTAAAGATGGTTCTGGGTGCCGAGGAGTGGGTGTCGTTTCCTGCGCTCGGTATTCCGGCGATCAAGGCCAGGGTTGACTCCGGGGCGAAAACCTCGGCGATCCATGCGTTCAATATTCAGACCTTCCGCCGCGGCGGCAGTCTGTGGGTCAGTTTTGAAGTGCACCCGCTGCAGCGCAGCCGCAAGACGGTGATTCGCTGCGAACGTCCGCTGATCGACAAGCGCCGCGTCAAGAGCAGCAGTGGCGAATCCGAAACCCGTTATGTGGTGTCGGTACCGCTGCGCCTGGGCGATCGTTGCTGGGAGATCGAGCTGACGCTCGCCAATCGTGATTCGATGGGCTATCGCATGCTGCTCGGGCGTGAGGCGATGCACAACATCCTGGTGGACCCGGCGGCCAGCTTCAATATGGGCCAGGTGACCGAGGCGCAGCTGGGTGAATGGTATGTGCCGGTGACCCCGACCCATACCGGGCTGAAAATCGGTGTGCTGGCCAGTAACCCCGACCTCTACAGCAACCAGCGGCTGCTGGAAGCGGGCGAGGAGCGTGGCCATCAGATGCAGTTTCTCAATATCCGTCACTGCTATATGAAGGTCGATGACGAAGCGCCGGAGATGCACTACCGCGGCGGTCTGCTGCTCAACGATCTGGATGCGGTGATTACCCGGATCCGTCCGAGCATGACCTTCTACGGCTGTGCGCTGACGCGTCAGTTCGAAAGCATGGGGATCTATACCACCAACTCGTCCACCGCGATTACCCAGTCGCGCGACAAGCTGTTTTCGCTGCAGCTGATGCTCAAGCACGGCATCAGCATTCCGACCACCGGCTTTGCCAATTCGCCGATCGATACCAATGATCTGATCGACATGGTCGGCGGTGCGCCGCTGATCGTCAAACTGCTCGAGGGTACCCAGGGGCGCGGTGTGGTGCTGGCCGAAACCCGCAAGGCTGCTGAAAGCGTGATCAACGCCTTTACCTCGCTGAAGGCGAACCTGCTGGTGCAGGAGTTTATCAAGGAGGCCGGCGGCCGCGATCTGCGCTGCTTCGTGATCGATGGCAAGGTGGTGGCGTCGATCGAGCGCACCGCAGCGCCGGGCGAGTTTCGCGCCAACCTGCACCAGGGCGGCTCGGCCTCGGTGGTGCGCATTACCCCCGAAGAGCGCCGACTGGCGGTGAAGGCCGCGCGCAGTCTGGGGCTGAAGGTGGCGGGTGTCGATATTATTCGTTCCAACAAAGGCCCGCTGCTGCTGGAGGTCAACTCCTCGCCGGGCCTTGAGGGGATCGAGGCGGCCACCGGCAAGGATATCGCCGGGCTGGTGATCAGTTCGATCGAGCAGCATCTGGGCTGGAAGCGGCCGATCGGCTGATCCGCGCTAAAAAACACCCGCCAAGGCGGGTGTTTTTTTATGTTTGTTGGGATGCCGAAATTGTAGATAGTGTACTGTTCTTGGATTAGTGCGCGCGGGGCTCCGCCCCTGCACCCCGGCAAGGGGGGGAGTACAAGAGTGTCCGACTTGCGCTCTTACCCCTCCTTTCTGCAATCCCCCAGCGGCTCGTCGTCGTACTCTTCTTAACGGCCCAGAAGCTCGCCCTCGAACTTTTTACCTGTCTGGCTGACGCGTTTCATGGTGCATCCCTGCACCGAAACGCTACCCTGCAATCCTTGCAGGCCCACGCCAGCGGTAAAAAAGTTCTGCGGCCACGACA
>CAYWUD010000309.1:0-3208 GCA_964461355.1 uncultured Pseudomonadales bacterium
GGTCATGCCAGGAATCCTTCAATAGCGTAAAAGGTCCATTCTAGCCTGCAACCGGGGCCGTACAGAAGCGCCGGTGGCTGCGCGCTTTTTCGTGGGTGATGTTGGGGAGGTCCGCCGGAAAGCCGTTATAATGGCTGCCATCTGCGTGTTCACGCCTTTTATTCAACCGTTCAGGTGATTTTCTATGCGTCCCAGTGGCCGAGCCCTTGATCAGCTGCGTCCGATCAGCATTACCCGTCATTACACCAAGCATGCCGAAGGTTCGGTGCTGGTGGAGTTTGGCGATACCAAGGTGCTGTGCACCGCTTCGGTAGAGGCCTCGGTGCCGCGTTTTCTGCGCGGGCAGAATCAGGGCTGGATTACGGCCGAATACGGCATGCTGCCCCGTTCCACCGGCAGCCGCATGGGACGCGAAGCCGCACGGGGCAAACAGGGCGGGCGTACCCAGGAGATCCAGCGTCTGATCGGTCGTTCCCTGCGCGCTGCGGTCGATCTGAAGCTTCTGGGCGAGCACAGCATCGTGCTCGACTGTGATGTACTGCAGGCCGATGGCGGCACCCGTACAGCGTCCATTACCGGTGCCTGTGTTGCCTTGGTCGATGCGCTGCGCAGTCTGCAGCGGGCCAAGAAGATCAGTGCCGACCCGCTCAAGCACCTGATTGCCGCAGTTTCGGTGGGTATCTACCAGGGTCAGCCGGTGCTCGATCTCGATTATCTGGAAGACTCCAGCGCCGAAACCGACATGAACGTGGTGCTGACCGAAAACGGCGGCTTTGTCGAAGTGCAGGGTACTGCCGAGGGCGAGACCTTCAGCCTGGAGGAGATGCACAGCATGATGGCACTGGCCCAGACCGGGGTGGCGCGCCTGATCGAAGCGCAGCGTGCGGCGCTGGCTGAATAATTCACCGACCGTGGTCACAGATTAGCTGGAGGTTTTTATGCAAGATTACCAACGCGACTTTATCCGTTTTGCCATCGGGCAGGAGGTGCTGCGCTTCGGTGAATTCACCCTCAAGTCCGGCCGCAAGAGCCCCTATTTCTTCAATGCCGGTCTGTTCAACACCGGTGCGGCACTGGCTCAGGTGGGTCACTGTTACGCGGCGGCGTTGCAGAACAGCGGCATCGAGTACGATGTGATTTTCGGCCCGGCCTACAAGGGGATTCCGCTGGCGTCGGTAACGGCAATGGCGCTGTCCCTGCAGTATGGAGTGGACAAGCCCTATGCCTTCAACCGCAAGGAAGCCAAGGACCATGGTGAAGGCGGCTCTCTGGTCGGCGCGCCGCTCGCGGGCAAGAAGGTACTGATCATCGATGACGTGATTACGGCCGGTACCGCGATCCGTGAAGTGATGACCATTCTCGAGCAGGTGGGTGCGCAGCCTGCAGGAGTACTGATTGCACTGGATCGTCAGGAAAAGGGGCAGACGGAACTGTCAGCCATTCAGGAAGTCGAGCGTGACTACGGTATTCCGGTGGCGAGCATCGTCGGCCTGAACCAGGTGCTGGAGTTTATCCGCGACGATGCGGCGCTGAATAACTATGCTCAGGCGATAGAAGCCTATCGCACACAGTACGGGATCGATTGATAACCACTATGAAATGTCTGCCGTATCTTCTGTTGACACTTCTGCTGACCGGGGCGCATGCCGGCGCCGCTGAGTTGCGTCTGTATCGGTATACCAATGCCGAAGGCAATCTGGTGATCGAGCCGTCGGTACCACCGGAATACATTGCCAAGGGCTATGAGGTGATCAACAGCAAGGGGCGTGTGCTGGAGGTGATTCCGCCCGCGCCGACGGCAGAAGAGCTGATGCAGCAGCGTGAAGCTGAATTACGCGCGCTGGCGGACGAGCAGGCCAGCAAGCGGCAGCAGGAACTTGATGAAGCGTTGCTGGCGACCTACAGCAGTCCCGATGAGGTGATGCAGGCGCTCAATCGAGCGCTGGATGAGATCGATGCGCGGATTGTGGTCGAGCGTGGCAATATGGCGCGTCTGCAGCAGGACAAGGAAGCGCGTCAGGCGATTGCCGCCCGGCATGAGCGCAATGGGCGTGCCGTGCCCCAGGCGCTGATGAATGAAATTGGCCAGTTTGATGAGCACCTGGCCCGGCTCGAACAGCAGATCAACGACCTGCAGCAATCCAAGCAGAGTACCCGCCTTCAGTATGTGGCCGACCAGCGTCGGGTCGAGGCACTGCTGGCGGTCGATCGCGTGCGGGCCGAGGACTGGCCTGCCGAGCTCAAACTCGATGCGGCACAGTTACCGGGGCTCTGGCGCCGTCATCTGGATAATGGCGCGCAGCAGGAATGGGTGCTGAATCCGTCCGGTTCCTTTACCTCCCTGCGTGAGCTGCCGGACGGCCGACGTCAGCTGATCCTTGGCAACTGGGCGCTGAAAGAACGTGAGCTCTTTGTCGAGATCAACACCCAGCATCTGACCGACAGCAAGGGCGCGACTCAGATTCTCTCCAACCCGCCGCCGCGCCGCTATCCCGTGCTCGATTTCAAGGAGACCGAGAAGGGGCACGAGCTGGTGCTGCAGGTAGGAACGGAAGTGGTACGCCTGCGTCGGCACTGAGGCCCGAGCATAAAAAAAGCCCATCATCGGATGGGCTTTTTTTTATGGCTGCGACTGGCCGGATCAGTCGCGGAACAGGTTCTGGCTCAGCAGTTGCCACTGATCGTCCCAGTGTTCGGTGGGGGCGCGCTTGAATTCGCTGCGCACAAACTGGCTGATACGCCCTTCGGCGGCGGCCAGCAGCAGGTTGGCGCTGATGCTGACGGTCATCCGGGTGCGTTTGCCCTCGCGCAGCTCGGCTTCGCGCAGAACCTGCTTGAGCTGGGTTTCCAGGCGCTCGAACAGGCCGGCGATACGGGTGCGCAGGCGGTCGGTTTCACCCGCCAGGGCATCGCCGGTCAGCAGGCGGGTGATGCCGGGATTGCGTTCGGTAAAGGTCAGCAGCAGGCTGAGGATGCCGTGGCAGCGGATAAGCGCCTGGTCCTCTTCCTTCAGAATCAGGGTGATGCGCGAGAAGAGCGATTCCTCGATAAACTCGATCAGCCCCTCGAACATCTTCGCCTTGCTCGGGAAGTGACGATAGAGCGCGGCTTCCGAAACGCCGACTTCCTTGGCCAGACGCGAGGTGGTAATGCGCGAGCCCGGGTTCGATTCGAGCATCTGTGCCAGGGACTGCAGGATCTGTTCTTT
>CAYWUD010000310.1:0-3207 GCA_964461355.1 uncultured Pseudomonadales bacterium
CAATGACAGCCTTGATGGCGGTGCCGGTAACGATCAGCTGCGGGAGCAGGCCGACGCCGACTTCTCGCTCACCGACAGTCAGCTTACCGTAACGCTGGCCAGCGGCAGCGAGGTTGACAGCCTCAGCCATCTTGAAGGCGCCTCGCTCACCGGGGGGATCGGCAGCAACACTCTGGATGCCTCGGGCTTTACCCTGGGCGGGGTGATTCTCAGCGGTGGTGCGGGCAGCGATACCCTGCGCGGTTCCGCTCAGGATGATCGGCTCAGCGGTGGCGCCGGCGCCGACCGGATTTTTGGTAATGCCGGTAGCGATACCCTGATCGAAAGCGGTGATAACCGCTACATCCTGACCGACAGCGCGCTCGACAGTGCCAACGGCACTGACGCGATTCAAACCGTGAGCCTCAGTGGCGTTACCGACGGTACCTTCACCCTGAGCTACAAGGGGGAGGAGAGCGAGGCGATCGCGTTTGATGCCAGCGCCGAAGAGCTGGCCGAGATCCTCGGTCTGATCAGCGCGTTTAACAGCGAAAATATCAGCGTGACCGGGGTTGCCGGTGCCTGGGAAATCACCTTTATCAATGATCTTGGCCGTCAGGCGATCGACGAGCTGGTGGCCAGTGGCAGCTTTTCTGCGGGCAGCGTAAGTGTGGCCACCAGCCGCGCCGGTGCTTCAAACAATGAAGTGCAGCACATTCGCTTTACCGGAGTCAGTGCAGGCCGCTTCACCCTGAGCTTTGACGGTCAGGAAACCGACTCGCTGGCCCATGATGCCAGCGCCGAGGAGATCGCCTTTGCCCTCGGCCAGCTCGATACCCTCTCTTATGAGGATATCGATGTCGCAGGCTCAGCCGGTGACTGGACCGTGACCTTTATCAACAACCAGGCGGCGCAGGATGTCAGTGCGCTCGTGGTCAGCGGCAGTGCCGATTTTAACGGCAGTGCGCAGGTTACCAGCACCGACGGCATCGCCTCGGTCGATACGCTTGATGCCATCGAGCGGGCGGAACTGACCGGTGGTGCCAGTGGCAACCTGATGGATGCCTCGGGCTTTAGTGGCTCGGTTGTGCTCAAGGGTGGCGCCGGGATGGATACCCTGATCGGCGGCGCCGGCAGCGACCAGCTGTATGGTGAGGGGGATGCCGATACCCTGACCGGAGGCGCGAGCAGCGATACCCTCGACGGCGGTGAAGGGGTCGACCTGCTGCTCGAGCAGTTCGATGCCGACATGACCCTGACCAATACGGCATTGGTGCACGGGGCCAGTAGTGACAGCCTGGTTGATATCGAACTGGCCGAGCTCAGCGGCGGCGACAGTGCCAATACCCTCGATGCCTCGGGCTTTACCGGGCTGGGGGAAAACACCCTGCTGGCGTTTATCAACAACCAGCAGGGGATCACCCCGGTTGATGGGGCCGATCTGCAAATTACCCTGCGTGACGGCACCACGCTGGATGTGGATCTGACCTACGCCGATACCATCCAGGATGTGCTGGATGCGATTGAGACCGCCGATGCCAACGGGAACCTGACCGCCGCTCTGAACAGCGCCAAAACGTCTATTGTGATCACCGACGCCACCAGTGGCGCGGGCGATCTCAGTATCAGTGCGCTGAATGGCTCGACCGTGGCCAGTGTACTGGGCCTTGCCAAAAGCGGTTCGGGCGCGAGCCTTGGCGGCGATGCGATCATCTCGGGTTATGTTGCCCTTGAGGGCGGTGCCGGAGCGGATACCCTGATCGGTTCCAGCGGTAACGATCGCCTGAGCGGCGGCAGCGGCAACGACAGCATCGATGGCGGGGCGGGCACCGATACCCTGGTGGCGGTGCGCGATGCCGATCAGACCCTCAGCAATACCCACTGGAAAATCGGCAACGGTACCACCGAAACCGATACCCTGAGCAATATCGAGCAGGCCGATCTGTCCGGCGGCGCCAGTGCCAATACGCTGGATGCCTCGACCTTCAGTCTGGGGGCGGTGATCCTGCGCACCGGGGGCGGTGTCGATACCCTCAAGGGCAGCAAATACGGTGATGATCAGTTCTATGTGGATGTCACCGGTCTGCTGGCTGGCACCGATCGCATCAGTGTCGATCTGGGCGGTGGCACCGACAACGAGGTGATCGTCTCGGGGATGGATTCGGCCATTACCCAGGAAGATTTCGACTGGATCAGCTTCGCAGGCGACAGCAGCAGCGCGACCTACACCGTCAATGGCGGAGATGAAGCGACCATCAGCGGCAACATCAGCGTTGATGGCATGAACATCAAGATCTCGGCCAACAACATCACCGTTAAAGGCTATGACATCGATACCAGCCACAGCACGGCGGCCGGCGATATCACCCTGAGCGGTGAACACATTACCCTCGATGAGGGCGCGCAGCTGCTGGCGCTGGCTACCAGCAACGACCCGAGCGCGGTGCACGGTGATATCACCCTGCTGGTGGAGTCGGGCCTTCTGCCCTGGACCAGCGGCTGGTACAACTACGACAACCTGAATGTCGATATCACGGTGGGCAAAACCGCCGGTAGCGCCGATGCCCAGACTCTGCTGCGCGGTGGCAATATCGTCATCGGCGCGGTGGTCGACAGCCAGAACTACCTGGCCGATACCCACGACAGCAGCAACAGCACCTTCAAGAACATGGCGCTGAGCGCCGGTGAAGGTTTCCTGGCCCTGACCGAGAGCCTGGCGCTGATCGCCGCGGTTTCCCGCGCGGTTTCCTCGGCGACCATCGAGCTCGGTGAATACGCAGCGATCAAGGCCGAAGCATCCCCGGACAGCAGTCAGAACAGCGGCAATGTGGCGATCGTGACCGATTCTCTGGCCACCGCCAACGCGTCGCCCTACTCCTATGGCTTTGCTGCCGCCGTCGGTCTGATCGAGAACACTTCCAAGGTCACTGTTTCGGGCAGCATCGATGCCGACGCCGATGTTTATATTCACGCCGATGCCGAAAACGTGATGAACGTGCTGGCCGATCCGACCAAGCTTTCCAAGATGGCCGGTTCGGTGGCGGTCAGCATCATCGATTCCACGGCCGAGGCGAATGTTACCGACAGTGCAGTGCTCAATGTCGGCGGTAATCTGACCGTTTCGAGCAACACCTCCGACAGCAATACCACCGTGGCGCGCTCGATCGCCGGTACGACCGGCAAGCTCGGTATCGCCATCGCCGTCGCGGTCGAGGACGGTGATACTCA
>CAYWUD010000311.1:0-2570 GCA_964461355.1 uncultured Pseudomonadales bacterium
ACCGTCATCTGTGCCGGGCAGAACCCGGTAGGGCCATCCACGGGCGTAGCAGTACTGAGCCGAGCGCGCCCGGGAGCCGAACAGGATACCCCGGAGCCCTGGTCTGACGACAGAGACAAAATCTTGTCTCGACGCCCATTATTTACGCCCGCCCATAGGGTACACTGCGCCGCCTGAATCCCGCTCGACCCGGCGTTCCTGAAGGTGTTTTTGCTATGCGTTTTTTACTGATCGCGGTGCTCTGGCTGGCAGCCGCTCTTACGGTGCAGGCCGCGGATACACAGAGCGTTGATCTGACCGCTGGCGAACGCGCCTTTTTGCAGCAGCACCCGTCGATCACCCTGGCCAGCGGGGTTTCCTTTGATCCTTTTACCATCGAAGAGGCCAACGGCCGCATTACCGGTTTTGATGCCGATATTGCCCGGCTGATTCAGGACAAGACCGGCCTCGAGATCCGCTTTGCCCGCGGCATCTGGAAGGAGATTCAGCAGCGCGCCAAAGCGCGCGCGCTGGACGGCCTGAGCTCGGCCGTGATGACCGATGAGCGCGCCCACTATTATGTCGCCTCGGCCCCCTATACCCGGATTGCCGCGCTGGTTCTGACCAAAAAGGGCCGCGCGCAGGAGTTCCGTACCCTCGAGAGTCTCAGGGGCAAGCGCATTGCCATCCAGACGGGTAATGCCATCCAGCAAATTCTGCGCACGCAGATGGAGCAGTCGGTGCTGGTGCACTACGACACCTTTGACGAGATTCTGCGCGCGCTGGTCTCCGCCGAGGTCGATGTGGCGATCGGCGATGAAACCATCTTCTACATCGCCAACAAGATCGGCCTCTCGGGCATGATCGAAGGCGCCTTTACCGTAGGCGATGGCTACGACATTCACTTTCTGCTGCGCAGCGATCAGCCCGAGCTGCTGTCGATCGTCAACAAGGGGCTGGCGGCGATCAGCGAAACCGAATTTCTGGCCGTGCGCCGGCGCTGGTTTTCCAACATGGATCAGCGCATCGATGAGCGCGCCGACGCACTGCAGCTCTCGGCAGCCGAACGCCGCTATCTTGAACAGCGCACGCAGCTGCGTGTCTGCCTCGACGCCGAGCGCAGCCCCTATGCCGCACTCAACGAACAGGGCGTACTCGAGGGCATCCTGCCCGACTATGTGCAGCTGCTGTCACAGAAACTCGCATCGGGGCGCCTGCTCGCGGTGGACCGGCGCAGCGGTCGCTGTGATCTTAACCTGAGCGAGACGCATGAACCCGGCGAGCGCGCCACAACCGCACTGGTGCGCTTTCCCTTTGCGCTGGCGACCAGCATCCGCCAGCCACGTATCGATGCGATCGACGCGCATCCCGAGCAGACCTTTGCGGTGCGCAGGGGATCCGCAGCCGAAGCCGCGCTGCGCCAGCACTACCCAAGCCTCCGGCTGAAGGCCGTCGACAGTATCGATGAAGGCATCCTGCGCCTTGAGCAGGGCGATATCTTCGCCTATATCGACACCACCTTTGCCATCGCCCGCACCCTGCAGGAGTACGGCATCAGCACCCTCAAGATCGGTGGCCAGCTGCCTCTGGAGCAGCGCTTTACCCTGGGTGCGCCCGCTGAAGAGCGCCTGCTGATCAATATCCTGCAGAAACTGGTCGGTGCCGTGGATGCACGGGAACGCAAGGCGATCGAAGCGCGCTGGATCTCGGTGCGGGTCGAACAGGCGTTTGACTACTGGCTGATCGCCCAATACGGCCTGCCGCTGCTCCTGCTGCTGATCCTGATGCTGTGCTGGAACCGGCGCCTCGGCCGTGAAGTCAGAGCGCGCCTGGCTGCAGAAGCCGAACTCAAGGAGGCCATCGAACAGCTGCGCGCCCTCTCCCTGACCGATGCCCTGACCCAGATTCCCAACCGGCGCCAGTTCGACAGCAGGGTCAGGGCCGAATGGAATCGGGCCTGCCGCAACAATCAGTGGCTGACCGTGGCCCTGATCGATATCGATCAGTTCAAGGCCTATAACGACCACTACGGCCATCAGGCCGGTGATCACTGCCTGCAGCAGATTGCCGCCACACTGGCGCACGGCCTGCGGCGCTCGTCCGACTTTGTCGGCCGCTACGGCGGTGAAGAGTTTGTGCTGGTAATTCCGGAGGCTGATCGGGCAAGCGCCTGCGCGCTGGCCGAGAACATCCGAGCAGCGATCGCAGCGCTGGCACTCAAGCATCCTTCCGGCATTGTGACCGCCAGCATCGGCGTGGCCTCGACCCGGCCCGGCATCGATGAGGATGTACAGGCGCTGATTCACCTGGCTGACCAGGCGCTCTACCGTGCCAAGGAGGACGGACGCAACCGCGTCTGCTGCGCCGAGGTACCCGCTGCGGCACTGCCCGATTCGGCCGAGCCCGTACCCGAGCGGCCCTGATCGACGGCCTGGCGCCGGCCTAGACTCAGGCTATGCCCTTGAAACCGGGTACCCATCAGAAATCGTATTCTGCCCCCGATTTTTGCTCGCTTTTTGTTTATATAGCCGTGGGGGGGGGGCGCCCCCCCCGCCCCCCGCGGGGACCGCCCCCCCCCCCCCCGCACAACC
>CAYWUD010000311.1:2580-3197 GCA_964461355.1 uncultured Pseudomonadales bacterium
GGCAAGGGGGCGGAACGGCCACGCCCCCTTTGCAATCCCCTCCCCGCCCGCCGCAGTGGACGGCTCCTCGCGCTTGCGTGCTGATTTCGCTGACGCGTTGCATGGCGCATCCCTGCGCCGCAACGCTGGCCTGAATCCTTCAGGCCCACGCAATCAGCCCAACACGCTCGGCCACAGCAGACGGGAACTATTCCGTACCGAGCGTGCGGCAACAGTCGTGTTTTACAGAGGGCTTGGAAAACCAGAAAACAGGCAAACGCGACTGCTGATTAAAAAATCGGGAATCAAAATCACCCGTTTGCCGTGGCCGCAGAGCTTTTTTAACCGCTGGCGTAACGCTGCGTGACCGCAGCGTTACGTTTCGGCGCAGGGATGCGCCATTAAACGCGTTAGCCAGACAGATTAGAAAAACTCAAGGTGCATGCCACTGCAACGGGCCGCGAGGGCTTCCAAGGGGGCGTGGCCGATTTTTTAACAATCATGCCCCCTTGGTCCGACCGAAGCCCAGTTCAAACGATTAAATATTACTCTGACCCCAATTTGCTCAAGGTGCAGAACGCTTTGCACAGGGGCCCGGCGTAGCAGAGCCTATTTGTGGTAACGTGAGCGCAGCGAAC
>CAYWUD010000312.1:0-3178 GCA_964461355.1 uncultured Pseudomonadales bacterium
CCATCATCGACCTGATGTGGATTCACTTTTAGATAACGCTCGAACAGCACTCCGTAGGTGACGAATTCACAGCGTTCAATCCCTGCAACAGCCTGCAGCAGTGCCTTCACATCCTGCATCAGGCGATGATGATCAAAACCGACCCGATACCATTCGAGCATGCTGAATTCCGGATTGTGCCGCCGGCTGACCTCACCGTTACGAAAAACATGACCTAGAAAATAGATATCACCACTCCCGGCGGCGAGCAGACGCTTCATCGCAAATTCCGGCGAGGTGTGCAGGTAATAGCGATCCGTCGCCTGTGCGGCGCCTTCGGGAACAAAGTCGACCGCAAAGCTTTCGATAAAGGGATCAACTGTCGCCGATTGCGACAGTGTCGGTGTATCCACTTCCATCACCCCTTGATTGGCAAAATATGCCCGTATTGCGCCCAGCAGCCGCGCCCGCTGCTGCAGCGTCTCGATACTGGCACTTGGCTGCCACAACCCTATCGTCATCATTCTGTTTCCATCAACGCAAAACGGGGAGCCAAGGCTCCCCGCTAAGTCTTCACAAACGCTGTTCAGCTCTTGACGCGACCGACATATTCAGCGGTACGGGTATCAACCTTCAGCACATCACCCTGGTTGATAAACAGCGGCACCTTGATGCTGGCCCCGGTGCTGAGCTTGGCCGGCTTGGAACCGCCCTGCGCAGTATCACCCTTCAGGCCCGGATCGGTTTCCACCACTTCCAGTTCCACAAAGTTCGGCGCAGACACGCTCAGCGGCGCACCGTTGTACAGGGTCACGGTGTAGACTTCCTGTTCCTTGAGCCAGTTGACGGTTTCGCCCACAGCATTCTGGTCAACGGCGTGCTGCTCGAAGGAGCCATCGGTCATCATGAAGTGCCAGAACTCACCATCGGTGTACAGGTACTCCATGTCGTAATCCATGACGTCCGCACTTTCCAGACTTTCGCCGGACTTGAAGGTACGCTCCCATACGCGACCGGTGGTCAAGTTGCGCAGCTTCACGCGGTTAAAGGACTGCCCCTTGCCCTGCTTGACGACTTCGTTATCCGCAATGATGCACGGATCGCCATCGAGCATAACTTTCAAACCGTTACGGAATTGGTTGGTAGAATACGTGGCCATGTTTACCTGTTACCCAATGAACATCCAAAGGTCGCTATGATAACCCGAACTGTCTCTGCTGTGCAGATCGAGTCTTGGCAGGAGCAACTTGCCCGCGCCATTACCGACCCTGAATTTCTGCTTGAGCGTCTTGGATTATCGGCCAGCCTGCTGCCCAAGGCCCGCGCGGCTGCACGTCTGTTCCCGTTACGGGTACCCGAAGCCTATCTCGCGCGCATGCGCCCGGGCGATCCGGATGACCCGCTATTACTGCAGGTTCTACCCCTCGGACTGGAACTTCTGGACGTTCCGGGATTCAGCCTCGACCCGCTGGCCGAAACCGATCACAACCCGGTCCCCGGCGTGGTACATAAATACCATGGCCGCCTGCTGCTGATCGCCGCAGGCGCCTGCGCCATCAACTGCCGGTTCTGCTTTCGTCGCCATTTCCCCTATGCCGACAATCGTCTCAGCCGTTCCCAGATAGAAGCCGCCGTCGACTACATTGCCAGAGACAGCTCCCTGCACGAAGTGATCCTCTCCGGCGGCGACCCGCTGGCCAACAGCGATGCCCGTCTGGATGAACTGATCAGCGCTCTCGAGGCGATCCCTCACCTTAAGCGCCTGCGCATCCACACCCGCCTCCCTGTCGTGCTGCCCGATCGCATCACGCCAGCACTGGCCGAGCGGCTCGGGCGCAGCCGACTGCAATCGGTCATGGTGATCCATTGCAATCATCCCGCCGAACTCGATACCTCAGTGGCGCGGGCACTGGACCAATTACGCCAGCAGGAGGTCACACTGCTCAATCAGAGCGTCCTCTTGGCCGGAATCAACGATGATGCGGAGATTCTCTACGCCCTCAGCGAGCGTCTGTTTGAACACGGCGTCCTGCCCTATTACCTGCACCTTCTTGATCGCGTCGCGGGCGCAGCCCATTTCGAGGTCAGCCAGGAGCACGCCGAACAGTTGCTGGCCAACCTGACACTGCGGGCGCCCGGCTATCTTGTCCCCAAACTGGCGCGGGAAACCCCCGGCATCCGGGCCAAGCAGACCTTTGCCGCTCGACTCTGAACGCAAGCAACACACCTCCTTTTTATGCAAAGCGATAACAGGCGACCTATATATGATTATTACTGACTAAAAAGACCGCGCGACCAGACAGGGAATGCCATCATGAGCACGGAACTGCAGCTACGAGTACCCAAGATCCAACTGACCGAGCTGAGTTTTACCCATGCCGACGCGGATGCATTCCATGCCTGGATCGATGATCTGCCAAAAGCCAATCTCGGCGAACTGTCCCGCCAGCTCTATCACTGTTTTCTCGAGTTCAACCAGCTGGCTCTGGGCGCAGAAAAGCGTCTGCAGCTGCTCGAACTGCTGCGCCCGCTCACCTATTTCACCCTGGAGGGGTTGAGCAAACACTACCTCAACAGCTCGCTGAATCTGACCGAGCACCAGCGCAAGGCCGCCAACCTCGCCCAGTCCCTGCAGAATCATCTGGCGGTCGGTTACAAGCACGTCATTCTGGGGCTGATTGGCGAATACAAGCTCACCCACCTGCCGACTGCGCTGCACCGCGCCCTGACCGAAATGAGCCTGACGCATCTTCGCGCCTGTCATCTGTATTGTCGGGTTCCGGCACAGCACTGGCTCGAATGCCATCAGCTGTTCAAGCTGGCCAATCAGCACCAGCTGCTCGAGCAGAGTGTAATCGACGAAGAAAACACACCCGGCACCCCTCTGAGCCTCCTGAACAACTACAAGCGTCTGCTGCTCTTTAGTCTCAGCAACAGCAACCATCTGCGACAAAAAGAACAGCTGCGGGTCTTCAACGCCTGCAGCCACTGGTGTCAGCATTCGCGTCTGTTCCAGGGCAGCAACCAGGGCGTGTTCACGGTAGACCTCAATCGCGATCTGCCACCGTCCTATCATGTACGACCGGCCGCCGAAGGCCCTGCCGATCCGTGGCAACTGGATACGGCGCCGCTCTGCACGCTGCTGATGGAACTCTCCAGCACCGAGCCGCAGGAGGCGGATCAGCAGCAGACACTGCCG
>CAYWUD010000313.1:0-3169 GCA_964461355.1 uncultured Pseudomonadales bacterium
CATTCTGTCGGCGCATAAGCGCACTCCAGGCCGGCCTGTATTTGTCGTCTTTTGTCGGTTTTGCGTCAATTCAGGGCGCCTGGGCGTTCTGCTCAGGTCCGACTAGATTGCCCTGTAGGGAGGCTGTGCGGGTATCTCTGCGCGCCTGACCTGTCGTGTCATAGAGGGGGATCGACAATGGCTGATTATGAACTTCAACGTGTGCCGCACAGTGCCCGGCGCAGTTTCTGGGCCGTGACCTCGGTCTGGGTCGGGTATGTCTTTCTGCTGGCCTCGATGATGGCCGGCGCCGGACTGGCGGCGGGCCTGCCACTGAAAACGGTGATTATCGTCACCCTGGTCGCCAACTGCTTTCTGTCGCTGATCGCCGGGGTGATGTCGGTGATCTCGTTTCAGACCGGTTATACCTTTGCCGTGACCAGCCGCTTCAGCTTCGGCCTGCACGGCTCCAAGCTGCCGAGCATCATCTATGCGCTGATCCAGGTGGGCTGGTACACCATTCAGTCGGCAATCTACGGGCATCTGCTGGCGATCGCCTTTGAGCTCGGCCCGGTGGGTGAGGGGCTGGCGATGATGGGCAGTGCGCTGGTGATGGGGGCCTTTGCCATCCGCGGCTTCAAGGCGCTGGAGGTACTGAGCCTGGTGGCGATTCCGGCGATGATCTTTCTCTGCATTGCCACCGCGATGCGCGCGGTCCAGGAGGTCGGTGGCTGGGCCGCGCTCTTTGCGGCGCAGCCGGATCAGCCGATGGCCCTCTTTTCCGCGATCTCGATCGTGATCGGTACCTGGGTCTTTGGCGCCTCGACCACCATTGCCGATTTCAACCGTTTTGCCCGCAGCCGCCGGGACGCCTTCAAGGGTGCGGTGGTCGGTCTGCTGGTGGTGAACAGCTTTGTCGTACTCTGTGGTGCGGTGGCCGGTGCCTCGGCGGGCGATTACGACATGGTCAATATCCTCATGGGCATGGGGCTGGTGGTGCCGGCCTTTGTCCTCCTGACCACCAACCTCTGGACCACCAATGGTGCCAACCTGTATTCGGTCGGGCTGACCCTGGCGAATGTGTTCAATCTGCCGCGCAGCCGCATCATGTACGCCGTGGTGGTGCTCTGTGCCCTGCTGACGCTGTTCAAGCCCTACGAGATCGGCGCCATCTTCGGCATCCTGATTACGGTGGGCATCGTGGTGCCGCCGCTGGCCGGTATTCTGATCGCCGATTATTTTGTCATTCACCGTCAGCAGTACCCGGATCTTGATCAGGTGCGCTTCAAGGGCGTCAACCTCAATGCCCTGATCGCCTGGGTAACCGCATCACTGGTGGCCTATTACGTCGACTGGGGGCTGACCGCCCTGAACGGTCTGGTGATTGCCTTTATTGCCTACAGCCTGCTGATGAAAGCGACCCGAACCGCCGTATTCGAGGAGGTGCACTGATGGATATGTTGAAGATTACCCGTTGCAAGCGTCTGGCCCTGATCGGCATCGTGCTGATGGCGATCGGTTCGTTTCTCTCCTGCCTGGCCAGCGGCCTTTCGGCACAGCTGGGCAGCGGCCTGTTGCTGGGGGGGATGGCACTCTCGACCTACGGGTTTGTCTACTGGCGCCCCTGAAGCGGTGCCCCGTTCCGTTACCGCCCCGCCCTGTGCGGGGTTTTGTGTGCCCGTTTGCATTTTTCAGCATTTGGTCAGCAACGTGGGCGATTATGTCGGGATTGGCTGTAACCGCTCTAAATCAGGGTTTTTGCCGATATGCGCAGGGGCTGCTTTGGCGTATTAACAGGGCGTATGTCGTAGATATGGGCGATGTCGCAGTTGTCACAAATCAACAAGGCCGTTTTTTGACCTAAACAAAATGGGGTTATTGACTAGTCTGTTTATTCCGAACGGTTTTTAAACAGTTTGAATGTTTATTCTCTGGTCACTGTTGTCTGTGTGGCTTTGATCAACTCAAATCCAGCGAGGTTGGTTTATGCAGGTCATTCAGACCGATATTGCTATTGTCGGTGCTGGCGGATCGGGTCTGCGCGCGGCGATCGCCGTGGCCGAGGCCCATCCCGAACTCTCCATCAGTCTGGTTTCCAAGGTCTATCCGATGCGCTCGCATACGGTGGCTGCCGAAGGTGGCGCCGCTGGCGTAGTGCAGGATCACGACTCTCTGGATAACCATTTCCGCGATACGGTTGCCGGGGGGGACTGGCTCTGTGATCAGGAGGTTGTGGACTATTTCGTCGGTCACGCTACCGAAGAGATGGTGCAGCTCGATCACTGGGGCTGCCCCTGGTCGCGCAAGCCAGACGGCAGCGCGGCGGTGCGCCGTTTTGGTGGCATGAAGATCGAACGCACCTGGTTTGCGGCGGATAAATCCGGCTTCCATATTCTCAACACCCTGTTTCAGACCTCGCTCAAATATCCGAGCATCGAGCGCTATGACGAGTACTTTCTCACCGATCTGGTGATGGAGGACGGGCGCTGCCAGGGCTTTACCGCGATCGATATCAAGAGTGGCGAAGCCAAGCTGTTTCTGGCCAATGCGGTGATTCTGGCTACCGGGGGGGCCGGGCGGATCTTCCGCTTCAACACCAACGGCGGCATCGTCACCGGTGACGGCATGGCGGCGGCCTTCCGCGCCGGGGCGCCGCTGCGCGATATGGAATTCGTGCAGTACCACCCGACCGGTCTGCCGGGCTCCGGTGTACTGATGACCGAGGGCTGCCGCGGAGAGGGCGGTATTCTGCTGAACAAGCACGGTCGCCGCTATCTGCAGGATTACGATCTGGGCCCGGAAACGCCGATCGGCGAGCCGAAAAACAAATATATGGAGCTCGGGCCACGGGATCGCCTGTCCCAGGCGTTCTGGCACGAGCACCGCAAGGGCAACACCATCGATCATCCGCTCGGTTCGGCCGTGCTGCTGGATCTGCGTCACCTCGGCGCCAAGCACCTCGAGGAGCGTCTGCCGCTGATCTGTTCGCTGGCGCGCAACTACCTGGGGGTCGATCCGGTCAACGAGCCGATCCCGGTGCGTCCGGTGGCCCACTACACCATGGGCGGTATCCGAACCGATATTCAGTGCCGCACGGCGATCGACGGTCTGTTTGCCGTGGGTGAATGTTCCAGTGTCGGCATGCACGGCGCTAACCGCCTCGGTTCGAACTCGCTGGCCGAGCTGCTGG
>CAYWUD010000314.1:0-3164 GCA_964461355.1 uncultured Pseudomonadales bacterium
GTGCGCGTAGCGCTGCCGATGGCGCGCCCGGCCATTGCTGCCGGCGTGGCGCTGGCGCTGATGGAAACACTGGCCGATTTCGGTGCGGTCTCGGTGTTCAATTACGACACCTTTACCACGGCAATCTACAAATCCTGGTACGGCTTTTTCAATCTGCAGTCGGCGGCCCAGCTGGCGACGCTGCTGTTGCTGCTGGTGGCGCTGGCGCTGACCTGCGAGCGGCGGGTGCGCGGCAAGGCGCGCTTCGAGGAGCATGAGCGGCGCACCGGCCAGAACCGCTATCGGCTCACCGGTCTGCGCGCATGGCTGGCCAGGGGCTACTGCATGCTGGTGGTGCTGGTCGCCTTTGGCATCCCCGTACTGCAGCTTCTGGCATGGAACCTCAAGACCGGTTGGGTCGATCTGGACACGCGTTATCTGGATCTGATTGCGCACACCCTGTTTCTGGGGGCGATGGCCGCGCTGCTGACAGTACTGCTGGCGCTGCTGCTGGCGGTTGCCCGGCGGCTGCATCAGGATCGCTGGACGCGTGTGGCGGTGAGCATCTCCACGCTCGGTTATGCGTTGCCGGGTTCGGTACTGGCGGTAGGGATGATGATCGCCTTTACCCAGGCCGATCATCTGCTGGCGCCGCTGTATCGCAGCTTCGGCTGGGGTTCACAGGTGTTGATGGGCAGTGTCTTTGTGCTGGTGCTGGCCTACTGCATCCGTTTTCTGGCGGTGGCCTTTGGCCCGATCGATTCGGGGCTGGCGCGTATTCGCCCGGCCTTGGGTGAAGCGGCCCGCCTGCTGGGCTGCAGGCCCTGGGGCGTGGCGCAGCGGGTATACCTGCCGATGCTGATGCCGGGTCTTTTCAGCGCCCTGGTGCTGGTGTTTGTCGATGTGCTCAAGGAGATGCCGGCCACGCTGCTGATGCGTCCCTTCGGCTGGGATACGCTGGCGGTACGCATCTATGAAATGACCTCCGAAGGCGAGTGGGAGCGCGCCGCTTTGCCGGCCTTGACCCTAGTGCTGGTGGGTCTGTTGCCGGTGATCATGCTGATGCGGCGTTCGGCACAGAAACCGGGCTCAAGTGAATAAAAAGGCCGGTATTTTCTATGCTTTTGGTTATAAGTCTCTGACAACTGGTTATTGTGAGGCTTTTTCCACAGCAGGTAGAATGCCCGCCAACTTCCCCTTGACCTGTGGCCCGGCGCCCCGGCTATGCTTCAAGCTTCAGGTCAGCAACTGATGACGGGTTAATGGGCCCTGGCCCATCGAACGAGAGGACTCCCCATGAGCAATATCCCTGCAGAACTGCGCTACCTTTCCTCCCACGAGTGGGCCCGCCTTGAGGAGGACAATATCGTGGTGGTCGGGATCACCGAACATGCCCAGGAAGCACTGGGTGACGTGGTCTTTGTCGAGCAGCCGGAAGTGGGGGCGAGCCTGTCCGCCGGTGATCAGGCCGGTGTGGTCGAGTCGGTGAAAGCGGCATCCGATATTTTCGTACCGGTCAGCGGTGAAGTGATTGCCATCAACGAGGCCCTCGAAGACGAGCCGGAAAAGGTCAATGAAGACCCCTACGGCGATGGCTGGTTCTTCAAGCTGAAGATCAGTGACGCCAGCGAGCTGGACGAACTGCTCGACGCCGAAGGGTATGCCGAGGTCTGCGCTGAAGACGAATAAGCGCCCCACTCCCCGGTGTGCTCAAAAACCCCATCGTTAGCGATGGGGTTTTTCTTTTGCAGTTCCGGGTCTGGTTGCGGTGATCGTGCCATTCCGGGGCGCTGCCATGTCAGGACGTGTGCTTGGAGGTCGGCGCGGCAAGCGGAATAATGGGCCTTTGTACGGTGCGCCGAGAGATCGGGCTGTCGAGGGGAGAGGGTTGGATGGAAGTGGATCTGGTACTGCTGCTCGGCCTGTTCGGGGTGGCGCTGGTGGCCAGCTGTGTCGATGCGATTGCCGGTGGCGGCGGCCTGCTCTCGGTGCCGGCGCTGCTCGCTGCGGGTCTGTCACCGGCGCAGGTTCTGGCGACCAACAAGCTGCAGAGCGTCTTTGGCAGCGGCACCGCGACGTTCTTTTACTGGCGCCGCGGCTTGCTCGACCTGCGCCAGATGGCCAGTGCCATCGCCTGCACGTTCATCGGGGCTCTGTGCGGTGCGGCGCTCGTGCAGAGTCTGGACGGTGCACTGATGTACCGTATTCTGCCCTTCCTGCTGGTGGCCTTTGCGCTGTTTTTTGTCTGCTCGCCGAGTCTGAGCGATCAGGATCGGCAGCGGCGCATCGGGCCGTCGCTGTTTGCCCTGCTGATCGGCACCGGTGTGGGGTTTTACGATGGGTTTTTCGGCCCCGGCACCGGGTCCTTTTTTGTCATCGCCTTTGTCGTGCTGGCAGGGTTCAGCCTGACTCGCGCCACGGCGCATACCAAACTGCTGAACTGGACCTCGAACCTGGCGGCCTTGCTGCTGTTCAGTTTCGGTGGCGCGGTGGTCTGGAAGATCGGCCTGGTGATGGCCTGTGGTCAGCTGATCGGGGCCCGGCTGGGCTCGCGGCTGGTGCTGGCAAAGGGCGCCGGACTGGTGCGTCCGGCGCTGGTGACGGTCTCGCTGCTGATGTCGCTGCGCCTGTTCTGGCAGCAGTATCCAGAGTACAGCGAACCCCTCAGGCTCTGGTTGCAGGCCTTTGCCGCCCCCTGATACTCAGCGGCTGTGGTGACGCCAGAATTCGCGGTGCAGGGCCGCGATTTCATCGCGCAGCAACCCGCCTTCGACACTGACGTTACGCGGCGCGTGCTCGAGCACGGTGTGACAGCTGACCTTCAAGCCGGCACTCGGTCCGGCGATCTCGTGCAGTTCGGCAGAACTGAGGCCGTAGACGATATGACCGACGCCGACCCAGTAGCTGGCACCGGCGCACATGGCGCAGGGTTCGACGTTGGTATACAGGGTGCAGTCGGCCAGTTCGGCGGCGCTGAAGCGGTCGTTGGCGAGCAGCATCAGGTTCTGTTCGGCGTGGCCGGTGCGGTTGCCGGTGGTCATCGCATCATTGGCGGCTTCGAGCAGGATGTTGCCGTCGGCATCGGCCAGCAGACAGCCAAAGGGCGGGTTGCCCTGTTCGGTGGCCTGGCGGCCCAGCTCGTTGGCGCGGCGCATCAGTTCTTCGGCAGTATGGGACATGGTGTG
>CAYWUD010000315.1:0-3139 GCA_964461355.1 uncultured Pseudomonadales bacterium
CTGAAATTCTACTCATCCGTGCGCCTTGATATTCGCCGTATCGGTGCGGTGAAGCAGGGTGATGAGGTGATCGGTAACGAAACCCGCGTCAAGGTGGTGAAAAACAAGGTGGCACCGCCCTTCCGCCAAGCGGAATTCCAGATTCTCTACGGCAAGGGGATCTACCGCATGGGCGAGGTGATCGATCTGGGCGTACAACACAAACTGATCGACAAGGCCGGTGCCTGGTACTCCTGCGATGGCGTCAAGATCGGCCAGGGCAAGCAGAATGCCGCTCAGTATCTGCAGGATCATCCGGAACTGGCCCAGAGCCTGGAGCAGAAGATCCGTGCCGAAGTGATGGGGCTGCCCAAGCCTGCGGCCGACAAGGTAGAACCGGTGAAGGGGGCGCCGGTGAAGGGTGCACCGGTGACGGAAGAGGACGAAAATCAGGTACAGCTGCCGGATGTATAAGGCCGGGCCTGAAAGCGATCGTGCCGAGGTTCGTCGTTACCTGATGGACCTTCTGGCACGGCGGGAATACAGTCAGACGGAGCTTGCCAACAAGCTCCGTCGTCGTTTTGGGGCTCATCCGGACGTCGCGGGTCTGCTTGAGGAGGCGGCCGATCGCGGCTGGCAGGATGATCAGCGTTACGCCGAAGGGCTGGTCCGCAGTCGCATCGAACGTGGGCATGGGCCGCAGCGGATTCGCCAGGAATTGCGCCACAAGGGACTTGACGGTGGTGTGGTCGACGCGCTGCTTGAGCAGTCCGACACCGACTGGTGCGCGCTGGCGCTGCAGGTCAAGCTGCGCAAGTTCGGTGATGCGTTACCTGTCGACGCCCGGGAGCGTGCCCGGATGATGCGTTACCTGGCTTATCGTGGCTTTGACGGCGACATGATTCGCCATGCGCTCAGCACGGACCTGTTCGACTAGCCTTTATGCCTGCGCCGCGGCTCTTAATGCCCGCCATTAGGCGTTCCGCAGCGCATCAGGATATACTCTCGCCATTTGCTGGCCGCTGCGTACTTTCGGTACGCCTCTCTGGCTCCCCCATTGATTCGGCAACACTCGAACGCGAAGGTGTTATGAAAAGCTCTGAAATTCGATCCGCCTTTCTCAACTATTTCCAACGTCAGGGCCATGAGGTGGTGGCTTCCAGTTCACTGGTGCCCTTTGATGATCCGACCCTGCTGTTTACCAACGCGGGCATGAACCAGTTCAAGGACTGTTTCCTTGGTCGAGAGCAGCGCGGCTATGTGCGTGCGACCAGTTCCCAGCGTTGTGTGCGTGCCGGCGGCAAGCACAACGACCTGGAAAACGTAGGCTATACCGCCCGCCATCACACCTTCTTCGAGATGCTGGGCAACTTCAGCTTTGGTGATTACTTCAAGAAGGAAGCGATCCCCTTTGCCTGGAAGTTTCTGACCGAAGAGCTGAAGCTGCCGCAGGAAAAACTGTGGGTGACCGTGTACGCCAGCGACGATGAAGCTTTTGATATCTGGAACAAGGAAGTCGGTGTGCCGGCCGAGCGTATCGTGCGCATCGGCGATAACAAGGGCGCGCCCTACGCGTCCGACAACTTCTGGGCGATGGGTGATACCGGTCCCTGTGGTCCGTGCACCGAGATCTTCTTCGACCACGGCGAGGAGATTGCCGGTGGTCCGCCCGGCAGCCCGGATGAAGACGGTGACCGTTATATCGAAATCTGGAACGTCGTCTTCATGCAGTTCAACCGCACCGCCGATGGCGAGATGCACCCGCTGCCGGCGCCGTCCGTGGATACCGGGATGGGCCTCGAGCGGATCAGTGCGATCATGCAGGGGGTGCACAACAACTACGAAATCGACCTGTTCCAGACCATTCTGGCCAAGGCGTCCGAACTCGTGGGCGGTGGTGTAGCGCTGGATAATGCGTCGCTGCGTGTGATTGCCGATCATATCCGTTCCTGTGCCTTCCTGATCGCCGATGGTGTCATGCCGTCCAACGAAGGCCGCGGTTACGTGCTGCGTCGGATCATCCGTCGTGCCGTACGTCATGGTCACAAGCTCGGTGCCCAGGGGGCGTTCTTCCACAAGCTGGTGGGTACGCTGGTCGCGGCCATGGGCGAGGCGGCGGCAGAGCTGGCTGCGCAGCAGGCTCAGGTCGAGCGTATTCTGCTGCAGGAAGAAGAACAGTTTGCCAAGACCCTGGACAAGGGCATGAAAGTGCTGGAAGAGGCTCTGGCCGAGCTCTCTGGCCAGCAGATTCCGGGGCAGACCGTCTTTACCCTGTACGACACCTACGGCTTCCCGGTTGACCTGACCGCCGATATTGCTCGTGAGCGCGGTCTGAGTGTGGATGAAGCCGGCTTTGAAGCGGCGATGGACGCGCAGCGTGAGCGTGCGCGTGCGGCGGGTCAGTTCGGCGTCGATTACAACGATCAGCTCGAACTCAAGGGTGAAACCGAGTTCACCGGTTATGAAGAGGCCAGCAACGAAGCGGAAGTGGTATCCCTGTTTGTTGAGGGTCAGGCCGTTGAGCGCATCGATGCCGGTCAGGAAGCGATTCTGGTACTGAACAAGACCCCGTTCTACGGCGAGTCCGGCGGTCAGGCCGGTGACAGCGGTGTGCTGAGCTGGGCCGGTGGTGAATTTGCGGTCAGCGATACCCGCAAGGAGCGCGGCGCGCACCTGCATATGGGGCAGATTACCTCCGGCAGCCTGAGTGTCGGCGAGAAGATCAGTGCTGATATCGATCTGGATCAGCGCCAGGCAACTGCGCTGAACCACTCGGCCACGCACCTGCTGCACGCGGCGCTGCGCACTCTGCTGGGTGATCACGTGCAGCAGAAAGGCTCGCTGGTTAACGGTGAGCGTCTGCGTTTTGACTTCGCTCATTTTGAGGCGGTGACGCCCGAGCAGCTGCGCGCCCTGGAGCAGATGGTCAATGCCCAGATTCGCGCCAATACCCCGGTTAAGACCGAGGTGACCGATATCGAAACCGCCAAGTCAAAAGGTGCGATGGCGCTGTTCGGGGAAAAGTACGGCAGCGAAGTCCGCATGCTGATGATGGGGGAAGACAATTTCTCCGTTGAGCTCTGCGGCGGCACCCACGTCGAGCGTACCGGTGATATCGGTACCTTTGCGATCGTATCCGAAGCCGGTATCTCTGCCGGAG
>CAYWUD010000316.1:0-3133 GCA_964461355.1 uncultured Pseudomonadales bacterium
CCCAGCGCCTTCAACGCAGCCTGAACCAGCTCGCTGCTGTCATCGGTCATCTGGATTGCACCCTTGAGCTCTGCATTCGGACGAAAGAGATCCATCCAGGCGCCGGGCGCCTCCGTCAACAGGTCGGCACGATAGGCAATCCCGGTCGTCCCCCAGAAATACGGCATGCCGTAGCGAAAAGTGCCGGAAAAGGCATTGCGCCAGGTGGAATCAATATCGACCAGGGTCGGCACAAGCGCCTCGTTGAGGGGGGCCAGCCAGCCCTGCTGGGCATACAGGCGAAGATCACTGCCGGCCACCAGAATCAGGTCAAAGCCCTCCCCGGCGTTCGCCTGAAGCAGCAGTGAACGCTGCTGATCACTGCTAAAAAAGTGCTCGACCACATCCACTCGGTAACGCTGTTCGAAGGCGTCAACAAGTTCGGGAGCGATGTAATCACCCCAGTTCAGAAACACCAGTCGGGGGCGAGAGTCGGCAACGGCAAACAGGCTCGTCAAACCCAGCAGCAGCACACCAAGGCGTATCAGCTTGCACATAAATCTTTCACGGACAAAAGGCTCACTTTACAAGATGATGCCGGGCAAAGCCTTGGGACAGGTCAGCTATTGGCCAGAAAGGCCCACCAACACCTCAGGAGATAAGGCACGGCACGATGGCGGGTGCTGGCCGGCGCGAAGCGCGATCAAAGCAACCCCAGCACCAGCAGATAGGCCATAAGCCCCACTGCGATGGTGTAAAACAGCGATCGCTTGATCAGTGCTGTCAGCACCGCCGCAATAGCAGCCAGCAGATGCGGGTTATCGAGCCCGAGATTGAGCACGCCATCGCGCACCAGCGCGACCTGCACCACGATTGCCGTCAGCACCGCAATGGGCACAAACTCCAGCGCCGACAACAAAAGGGGCGGCAACTTGACCCGCCCAGCATAGGCAAAGGGCAGATAACGCGGCAGAAAGGTTAACAGCGCCATCGCAACGATCAGTCCCCAGGTGTTCATACGCCCGCCTCCTCCATACCCGATTCTGTTTCTTGTACGCCGCGCCCCTGACGCAGCTTGACCAGAATACCGACGCCAATGGCAAGCAGGGATGAAAACAGCAGCCCGGTCTGGTGCGGCCAGTCGTAGGTGAGCAGCATCGCTACAGCTGCAGTCAGCGCGCAGGCCCAGTGGGCATAATTGCGCAGCCCCGGCACCACAATGCCGATAAAGGCGACCACCAGGGCCACATCCAGCCCCCAGCCGGTCATATCCGGAATCTGCTGCCCGGCGACTATGCCCACCAGGGTATTGAGCTGCCAGAGCCCGTACATCGACAGCGCCGAGCCCAGGTAGTAGTAGCGCAGCCCCTCGCTGCCCACAGGCTGCTGCAGGCGGTTACAGACCACGGCATAGGTCTCATCGGTCAGCCAGAACGCCAACGGCAGGCGCCAGCGCTGCGGCAGATTTTGTACCTGGGGCATCAGGCTGGTGGCATACAGCAGGTGACGCAGGTTGACCACGAACACGGTCAGCAAAATCACCGGCGCAAGACTCGCGGCCGCGATCAGGCTGACGGCGATAAACTGGGCGGAGCCGGCAAACACCAGCAGCGACATCCCCAGGGTGGCCGCCGGCGAAAGCCCGACTCCGATCGCCAGGGCGCCATAAAGAATGCCGAAGGGGGCCGCAGCGATCAGCAACGGCAAACTGTCGCGGGCGCCGGCCAGTGCCAGCTGCAAGGGGGCGTGATTCACCAACAAACTCCTGCCTGAAACATGCAATGGCGGCCAGCTTAGCCACAACCATAATCAGAATCTTGTACGTTCTTGTGCCTAACAGGCCCTAACAGATCGCACTGCGGTACTGACCCGGCGTGATCCCCATCATCCGCTTGAAGTGGCGGTGCAGATGGCTCTGGTCGGTGAAGCCCGTATCGGTGGCGGTATCGGCCAGGCTCAGCCCGCTGCGGATCAGTGCCTTGGCGCGCTGCAGGCGGCGCATCAACTGGTAGGCGTGGGGAGGCACACCGACCGTACGCTGGAACAGACGGGCCAGATAATGAGGATTGAGCTGGACCAATTGCGCCAGCTGCTCCAGTGAGACGTTCTCGCAGCAGTGGGCATCCAGATAATCTCGCACCCGTTGCACCGCCAGCGGATGAGCGCGCAGTAGCTCAAGGCGACTACGGTTGCCGCCATGGCGTTGGATCAGCTCGCTCATCACCGCAAGATAATGGCTCTGGCGCTCCAGCGGGTTATCCGAGTGCCGGATCAGATCAAACAGAAAGCGCAGTTTGGCCGCCATCGCCGGATCATAAACCACGGGCTCGGCAAACCAGGGCAGACCACTGCGCGGGCCCTGAAGCGCCGCGAGTACATCGGCCAGCATGGTTTCGGTGGGGTAGATGGTGCGGTAGGCCCAGCCCGACTCGGTGGCACGGTGACCATCATGCACCTGATCGGCATTGACCAGAATAATGCTGCCCGCAGGCGCAATATGCTGGCTGCCCTCGCGGTAAAAGCTCTGCGCGCCCTTGTCGATCACACCGATGCTAAAGCCCTCGTGCACATGGCGCGAGAAGCGCTGCTGGTGGTAACGAGCCTCAAGCTGCTCCAGACCGCCGAGGTCATCGGCGTAGCGAAACAGTGCTTGATCCTGCGAGGGTGTGGGCTTGGTCATCGTCGGGCTCCCGTGCTCAGCCCAGTCTAACAAAGGCACGGAACGGTGTTTTGTACCTTCTTGACCTGAGCCCGTCGGCACGAACAAGCGGAACACGCGTCGCCCGGTCGGGGCATCCTGTGCACGTAATGCAGCAGAACGAAAAAAGCCCCGATACAGGGTATCGGGGCTTTCGATATGGCGGAGGGATAGGGATTCGAACCCTAGGTGGGCTATTAACCCACGCCGGTTTTCAAGACCGGTGCTTTCAACCGCTCAGCCATCCCTCCGCAGTATAATCGGCAATCGCCGTCATACTTCAGACCCGCAACGTTTGCTGCGGCGCTGAACAGGGCTGAATCATACTGAAATGCCGGCACCTGTCAACAGCCGAAATGCTTGATTTCACCCCCCCAACCCGTACCATCGAGCGCAGAGGGAAAATCAACCAGTTCAATGACTCCAAGGAGAGAAGTAATGAGAGAACAACCGATC
>CAYWUD010000317.1:0-3126 GCA_964461355.1 uncultured Pseudomonadales bacterium
TCAGTTGGTAGAGCTCAGGATTGTGATTCCTGCGGTCGTGGGTTCGAACCCCATCAGCCACCCCAGCTTTCTCGATAATCCAGTTTTATGGTGGCCGTAGCTCAGTTGGTAGAGCTCAGGATTGTGATTCCTGCGGTCGTGGGTTCGAACCCCATCGGCCACCCCAGTTACTCGTTAGCCTCGGTTGCGGGTTTCGCGGAAGTGGTGGAATTGGTAGACACGCTAGATTTAGGTTCTAGTGCCTCCGGCGTGAGAGTTCGAGTCTCTCCTTCCGCACCATCAAATGCCTAGGCATTGAGTCGCGCTCCATGCGACACCTCATGAAGCCGCACAATTTGATATCAAGATGGGGATAGGTTCGCCTTATCCCCATTTTTGTAATGAAACGCCGAAAAAAGGGCGCTGTGTCCGCGGGGTGATTCTGATAATCTGTGCGCTTTGGAACTGTTTAAATCAGTAATTTAGGGTTTGTAGAGGGTTTTCCATGCAAGTCTCTGTTGAAACCATCTCTGGTCTGGAACGCCGCCTGGTTATCACCGTGCCGGCCGCTCAGATCGACGAAAAAGTCACCGAGCGTCTGAAGCAGACTGCCAAGCAGGTTCGCATCGACGGTTTCCGTCCGGGCAAGGTGCCGCTGCGCATCGTCAAGCAGCGTTACGGTGCATCCGCTCGTCACGAAGTGATCGGTGATGTGATCCAGTCTTCCTTCTTTGAAGCGGTTCAGCAGGAATCTCTGAATCCGGCCGGCATGCCGTCCGTTGAGCCGGGCGAGTCCAGCGAAGGCGAAGATCTGAAGTTCACCGCGACCTTCGAGGTGTACCCGGAAATCGCTATCGGTGATCTGGCTCAGGTCAGCGTCGAGAAGCCGGTTGCCGAAATTCAGGAAGCCGACATCGACAAGATGGTGGAAACCCTGCGCGAACAGAACAAGCAGTACGTTGAAGTGGAACGTGCCGCTGCTGATGGCGACCAGGTCGTGATCGACTTCAAGGGCATGATCGATGGCGAAGCCTTCGATAACGGTTCTGCCGAAGGCCACACTCTGGTTCTGGGTTCCGGTGCCATGATCCCGGGCTTTGAAGACGGCATTCTGGGTATGAGCGCCGGCGAAACCAAGATCATCGACGTCAAGTTCCCGGAAAACTACCAGGCCGAAGAACTGAAGGGCAAAGACACCCAGTTCGAGATCAAGGTGCACAAGGTATCCCAGCCGGAACTGGCTGAGCTGAACGACGAGTTCTTTGCTCAGTTCGGTGCCAGCGAAGCCGGTCTGGACGGCTTCCGCGCTGAAGTTCGCAAGAACATGGAGCGTGAGCTGAAGCAGGCGATCCGTGCTAAGGTCAAGAACCAGGTAATGGACGGTCTGCTGTCCATTCACGAGTTCGACGTACCGAAGTCCCTGGTTGATGGCGAAATCGACGGTCTGCGCCGTCAGGCGATCCGTCAGATCGCAGGTGGTCGTAACCAGTTCGATCCGTCTGCTCTGCCGGCACACATCTTCGAAGATCAGGCCAAGAAGCGCGTTTCCCTCGGTCTGCTGATCGGTGAGCTGATCAAGCAGAAGGAACTGAAGGTTGACGAAGAGCGCGTCAAGGCGTTCGTTGAAGACATCGCGTCTGCCTACCAGCAGCCGGAACAGGTTGTCGAGTGGTACTTCAAGAACGAACAGCAGCTGAATCAGGTCAAGTCTGTTGTTCTCGAAGACCAGGTTGTAGATACTGTTCTGGACGCCGCCCAGGTTTCTGAAAAGGCATGCAGCTACGAAGAAGCGATGCAGCCGGCTCAGCAAGCTGACAGCGAAGAGAACAGCGAAGAAGCAGCCAGCTAATCCGCTGCTCTGGCGGCCTTCGGGCCGCCAGAGATCGATGCCGCTGGCGACAAGGAGTGAACTTCGGGCATGACCAATATTTTTGATTCTTCTACCCCCTCCATTGTTAACTCCGGCCTGGTGCCAATTGTGGTGGAGCAGTCCGCCCGGGGTGAACGTTCCTACGACATCTATTCCCGCCTGCTCAAAGAGCGCGTGATCTTTATGGTTGGCCCGGTCGAAGACCATATGGCGAACCTGATTGTCGCTCAGCTACTGTTTCTTGAGTCCGAAAACCCGGATAAAGATATCCATCTCTACATCAACTCTCCGGGTGGCTCTGTAACTGCTGGCATGTCGATCTACGACACCATGCAGTTCATCAAACCGAATGTAAGCACTCTGTGCATCGGCCAGGCGGCCAGCATGGGTGCGCTGCTGCTGGCCGGTGGCGCTGCCGGCAAGCGTTTTGCGCTGCCAAACTCCCGCGTGATGATTCACCAGCCGCTGGGTGGCTTCCAGGGTCAGGCGTCTGACATCGAGATTCACGCACGCGAGATTCTGACAATCAAAGACAAGTTGAATCGCATCCTGGCCCACCACACCGGCCAGCCGCTGGACGTGATTGCCAACGACACCGATCGCGACAACTTTATGGATGCCCAGCAATCGGCCGCATACGGCCTGATCGACGCGGTACTCGAACGTCGGGGAGTAACCGAGTAAGCTTTGTTTTGTCGTGGGCGGAACTCTCCGCCCAAACTTGTATCCACCCTTGAATAATGGCTGCGCTGCCACCATCTAGAGTGGATATAAGTCTCCTGTTTTATGGGGTAAGCGAATGACCGATAACACCACTGGTAAAGGCGAGGACGGCGGCAAGCTGCTGTATTGTTCGTTCTGCGGCAAGAGCCAGCATGAAGTCCGCAAGCTGATCGCCGGGCCCTCCGTATTTATCTGTGATGAGTGCGTTGACCTGTGCAACGATATTATCCGGGAAGAGGTGCAGGAGGGTGCGACCGAGTCGACCTCGGACAAGCTGCCTACCCCGCAAGAAATCAACGCCATTCTGGATGAATACGTCATCGGCCAGCGCCGCGCCAAGAAAGTGCTGGCGGTTGCCGTATACAACCACTACAAGCGTCTCAAGTTCGGTGAAGGCAAGGATGAAGTAGAGCTCGGCAAGAGCAACATCCTGCTGATCGGTCCGACCGGTAGCGGCAAGACCCTGCTGGCCGAGACACTGGCGCGCCTTCTGAACGTGCCCTTTACCATCGCCGATGCAACCACCCTGACCGAAGCCGGCTATGTGGGTGAGG
>CAYWUD010000318.1:0-3122 GCA_964461355.1 uncultured Pseudomonadales bacterium
GTTAATCAGCACCAGTGCCAGATAGAGAAAGCAGAGCAGCAGCAGGTAATCGAATGGTGCCGGTGGCTGCTCGGCAAAGGGCAGGGGCATGCCAAACAGTGTGTCGGGAATGCCGCTGTTGCCCAGCGCCTCGTTGATGATACGCTTGGGCACCTCGAGTGTGCCGTAGACCACGGGGAAGGTCAGTGCGGTCAGGGCCAGCAGCAGCAGCTGTGCGCGCAGGGTGTAGCGCAGAATGTAGCGGTAGATCGATCGGTTCATCGGCGGTCTCGTTACTCTGCGCCCTAGTCGTAGTGTAGCGCCCGGCCGCCATTCTAACGGGTTTTGTCACCTACCGGCAGAGGGCATAATAGGCGCATTAACGCACCTGTCCGCTAAGGAGCTACTGTGCCTACCCTTGGAGTTGTGGTGAAGGGCTATCCGCGCCTTTCGGAAACCTTTATTGCGCAGGAACTGCTGTCGCTCGAGCAGCACGGCATCGGCCTTGAGATTATCTCCCTGCGCCATCCGACCGATCGTGCCCGTCATCCGGTGCATGAAGAGATCCGCGCCCACGTCAATTACCTGCCCGAATACCTGCACCGCGAGCCGCTACGGGTCGTGAGCGCAATCGGCTGGGCGTTGCTGCGCCCGCTCCGGCTGGCCTGGGTCGCACGGCTGTGGCTGAAGGATCTGTGCCGAGACCGAAGCCGCAACCGCGTACGTCGTTTTGGCCAGGCGCTGGTACTGGCGCGTGAGCTGAATCCGACCATCGATCTGCTGTATGCCCATTTTCTGCATACGCCGGCCTCGGTCTGTCGCTACGCGGCCAACCTGCGCGGACTGCCCTGGACCGTTTCGGCCCATGCCAAGGATATCTGGACCAGCCCGGAGTGGGAGCTGCGCGAAAAGCTCGCCGAGCTTGAGTGGCTGGCGACCTGCACGCGCTACAACGTCGATTACCTGCAGAGCCTTGCCGATCAGCCAGAAAAAGTGCGCCTGCTCTACCATGGTCTGAATCTTGAACGCTTTGCCCGCGATGAGTGCTGTTCTGCGCAGCCCAAGAGCGTGAGTGTTCGAGACGGTTCGAACATGCAGGAACCGGTGCGTTTGCTGTCGGTGGGCCGTGCCGTGCCCAAGAAGGGGTATTTTGTCCTGCTCGACGCGCTGGCCCGATTGCCTGCGGACCTGTCCTGGCAGCTGACCCATATCGGTGGCGGCGAGCTGCTTGCCGCACTCAAGGCCCATGCCGCAGGCCTTGGCATTGCCGAGCGGATCATCTGGGCCGGCGCTCTGGCTCAGACTGAGGTGCTGGCGGCTTACCGTGCATCGGATCTGTTTGTTCTGCCCTGCAGGGTAAACGAGGATGGTGATCGTGATGGCCTGCCGAATGTGCTGATGGAAGCTCAAAGTCAGGGGCTGGCGGTTGTTTCCAGCGCCATTTCGGCGATTCCCGAACTGGTTGAGGATGATGAGAACGGGCTTCTGGTGGCACCCGATGATGCACCGGCATTGGCTGCGGCGCTGAAACGGCTGATTTCCTCCCCCGAAGAGCGCCAGCGTATGGGGCATGCCGGCCGCCAGAGAGTACGGACTGTCTTTGATCACCATCAGGCGATCGGCCAGCTGGTGTCCTGGATCGAAACCACCCGCAGCCAGCATGAACACCGGGCACTGGCAGGCGATGGCTGATACTCCGGTGCAGATCGCCTTCTATGCCCCCTTGAAGGCGCCGACACACCCGGTCCCCTCCGGGGATCAGCGTCTGGCGCGCCTCTTTATGCAGGCACTGGAACTGGCCGGGGCGAAGGTCGAACTGGTCAGCGAGCTTCGCACCTACCGCCCTCGGGCGCCTGATGCGACAGAGCGCCAGCAACTGAAGGTGGCCGCTCGGATCGAACAGCGCCGCCTCCTGGCACGGTGGCGCCAACGGCCGGAACTTCGGCCTAAGCTTTGGGTGACCTATCATCTCTACCACAAGGCGCCCGATCTGATCGGGCCACTGCTCTGTCGATTACTGAAGATTCCTTACTGGGTAATCGAGGCCTCCTGGTCTCCGAAACAGTGTGCGGGGCCCTGGCAGTGGGGCATACAGCAGCTCTATCGTGGGCTCGTGCGGGCCGAGCGGGTGATTGCGATCAACCCCAGAGATCTGCCCTGTGTCGATGCGCTGCGTGAACAGCGGGGGCTCAGGCGCTCGGATTATCTGGCGCCCTTTATCGATGGCGAACGCTTCAAGGGTCTGCGCGGCCGGCGCAGCCGTCAGCTATTGGCGCGGACCTTTGATATTCCCATGGCGAGGCGCTGGTTATTAAGCGTGGCGATGATGCGCCCCGGCGACAAGCTAGACTCCTATCGCCTGTTGGCCGAGGCGCTGGCGCAGCTGCCTCCTGAGCAGCGGGCGCAGTATCACTGGATCGTGATCGGTGACGGTGTCGGACGCGCTGAGCTCGAATCCTGGTTGGCGCCTCTGGCCGGGCATGTCAGCCTGTTGGGGCGTCAGGATGCCTCAAGCATTGCCAACTGGATGGCCGCCGCCGATCTTCTGGTGTGGCCGGCCTGCAACGAAGCGCTGGGCATGGTTTTTCTTGAAGCCGGCGTCATGGGCTTGCCGGTCATGGCCGGGGAGAGCCCGGGCGTGGCCTCGGTCTGTGCCGAAGGCAGCCGGCTGATTTCAGCGATCTCCGGCGAGCGCCTGGCGGCAGCGCTGGCGCTCTGGCTCAATGAGCCCTGTCGGCGCAGTGCCCCCTGTGAGGGTGGGCTGGCTCGTGCGACTTCGGTTTTTTTAGGTTGGTTACAGTCTTTTGCGGTGGTGTCGCCGTCTGAACCGGAGAGCCGGCATGATTGAACTGGTGTGCCTTCGTCACGGACAGACGGACTGGAATCGAGAGCGTCGCCTGCAGGGGCGGACCGATATTCCCCTGAACCCAACCGGGGAGCGCTGGGCCCGCGAACATCGGGTTCCTGCGCCCTTCGTCCATTGGCACTGGTGGACCAGCCCCTTGCAGCGCACCCGGCAGACTGCTGCAGCCCTGGGGCTAGAGGCCACGCCCTGTGCAGCACTGATCGAAATGGATTTTGGCCTCTGGGAAGGTCAGCGTCTGAGCGATCTGCGGGCGGCAGACCCCAAGGGCATGGCGCAG
>CAYWUD010000319.1:0-3119 GCA_964461355.1 uncultured Pseudomonadales bacterium
GTATGAACCAACAGTTCCAAGAGCACCGCGTAAACATCATCGACACCCCCGGACACGTTGACTTTACCGTTGAGGTAGAGCGTTCCCTGCGTGTGCTGGACGGTGCTGTCGTTGTACTGTGTGGCTCATCCGGTGTGCAGCCGCAGACCGAAACCGTATGGCGTCAGGCTGACAAGTACGAAGTTCCGCGCATGGTGTTCGTCAACAAGATGGACCGTACCGGTGCTGACTTCGAGATGGTTGTAGAACAGCTGCGCGACCGTCTGGGTGCCAACGCGGTACCGATGCAGATGACCATCGGTGCTGAAGACGAATTCAAGGGTGTTGTAGACCTGATCCAGATGAAGGCCATTCTGTGGAATGAAGCCGATCAGGGTATGACCTACGAATTCGGTGAGATTCCGGCCGACATCGCGGACAAGTGTGCCGAGATGCGTGAATACATGGTAGAGAGCGCTGCTGAAGCTTCTGAAGAGCTGATGGAGAAGTACCTGGAAGAGGGTGAGCTGTCTATCGAAGAGATCAAGCAGGGTATCCGTGCTCGAACTCTGGCCAACGAAATCATCCCGGTATTCGGTGGTTCTGCATTCAAGAACAAGGGCGTACAGGCCGTTCTGGATGCGGTTATCGAATACATGCCGTCTCCGAAGGACGTGAAGGCGATCGAAGGTACTCTGGACGACGGTGAAACCGTTGAAGCCCGTGAAGCCGACGATGATGCCCCGTTCGCGGCGCTGGCGTTCAAGATCGCAACCGACCCGTTCGTCGGTACTCTGACCTTCATCCGTAACTACTCCGGTGTTCTGGAGGCAGGCTCTGGTGTTTACAACTCTGTAAAACAGAAGAAAGAGCGTGTCGGTCGTATGGTGCAGATGCACGCGAACTCCCGTAATGAAATCAAGGAAGTTCGTGCCGGTGACATCGCGGCCCTGATCGGTCTGAAAGACGTGGGTACCGGTGACACCCTGTGTGACATCGACCACAAGATCGTTCTGGAGCGCATGGAGTTCCCGGAACCGGTTATCTCCGTAGCGGTTGAGCCGAAATCCAAGGCAGACCAGGAGAAGATGGGTGTGGCACTGGGCAAGCTGGCTCAGGAAGACCCGTCCTTCCGTGTGGAAACCGACGAAGAAACCGGTCAGACCATCATCTCCGGTATGGGTGAACTGCACCTGGACATCATCGTTGATCGTATGCGTCGTGAGTTCAACGTCGAAGCGAACATCGGTAAGCCGCAGGTTGCCTACCGCGAAAAGATCCGTGGCACTGTGGATGCAAACCACAAGTTCGCCCGTCAGTCCGGTGGTCGCGGTCAGTACGGTCACGTTGTGATCGAATTCAGCCCGTCTGCAGAAGAAGGTCTGGAGTTCGTGAACGAGATCGTGGGTGGTGCGATTCCGAAGGAATACATCCCGGCGATCCAGAAAGGTCTGGAAGAAGCAATGGGCAACGGTGTTATCGCCGGCTACCCGCTGCTGGGCCTGAAGGCGCGTCTGTACGATGGCTCCTTCCACGAGGTTGACTCCAACGAGATGGCGTTTAAAATCGCCGCTTCTCAGGCATTCAAGAAATATCTGCCGCAAGCCAACCCGGTTCTGCTCGAGCCGATGATGCAGGTTGAAGTCGTTACCCCGGAAGACTACATGGGTGACGTTATGGGTGACCTGAACCGTCGTCGTGGTATCGTTCAGGGTATGGACGACAGCAAGTCCGGCAAGATCATCCGCGCCCAGGTTCCGCTGGGTGAGATGTTCGGTTACGCCACTGATCTGCGTTCCGCAACTCAGGGTCGTGCTACCTACTCTATGGAATTTGCAGAGTATGCGGAAGCACCCATGAACATTGCTGAGCAAGTGGTTAAAAACCAGGGTTAATTTGAGCCCATTTACTCACTGTTAAAAGGTAAAGTTAGCGATGGCTAAGGAAAAGTTTGAACGTAGTAAGCCGCACGTTAACGTTGGTACAATCGGCCACGTTGACCACGGTAAAACCACTCTGACCGCTGCACTGACCCGTGTATGCTCTGAAGTGTTCGGTTCCAAGAAGGTTGACTTCGACCAGATCGACAAGGCTCCGGAAGAACGCGCACGTGGTATCACCATCTCTACCGCTCACGTAGAGTACGATTCCACCAACCGTCACTACGCCCACGTAGACTGCCCCGGACACGCCGACTACGTTAAGAACATGATCACCGGTGCTGCTCAGATGGACGGCGCTATCCTGGTTTGTTCCGCAGCTGACGGCCCCATGCCGCAGACTCGTGAGCACATCCTGCTGTCTCGTCAGGTTGGTGTACCGTACATCGTGGTATTCCTGAACAAAGCCGACATGGTTGACGACGAAGAGCTGCTGGAACTGGTCGAAATGGAAATCCGCGACCTGCTGAGCACCTACGACTTCCCGGGCGACGACACTCCGATCGTTATCGGTTCTGCGCTGATGGCGCTGAACGGCGAAGACGACAACGAACTGGGTACTACCGCTGTTAAGAAACTGGTAGAAACCCTGGACGAGTACATTCCGGAGCCGGAGCGTGCTATCGATGGTTCCTTCCTGATGCCGTAGTAACCGGTCGTGTAGAGCGCGGTATCGTCAAGGTTGGTGAAGAAGTGGAAATCGTGGGTATCAAAGATACCACCAAGACCACTTGTACCGGCGTTGAAATGTTCCGTAAGCTGCTGGACGAAGGCCGTGCGGGTGAGAACGTTGGTGTTCTGCTGCGTGGTGTGAAGCGTGAAGAAGTTGAGCGTGGTCAGGTACTGGCCAAGCCGGGCTCCATCACCCCGCACACCAAGTTCACCTATGAAGTGTACGTACTGTCCAAAGAAGAAGGTGGTCGTCACACCCCGTTCTTCAAAGGCTACCGTCCCCAGTTCTACTTCCGTACCACTGACATCACTGGCACCATCGAGCTGCCGGAAGGTGTAGAGATGGTAATGCCGGGTGACAACATTCAGATGACTGTTACCCTGATCGCTCCGATCGCGATGGAAGAAGGCCTGCGTTTCGCTATCCGTGAGGGTGGCCGTACCGTAGGTGCTGGTGTAGTAGCGACCATCGTTGAGTAATCAACGGTTGCACTAAACCAGAAAAGGGCGCCATTTGGCGCCCTTTTT
>CAYWUD010000320.1:0-3118 GCA_964461355.1 uncultured Pseudomonadales bacterium
CAAATACGGCTTAGTTACCAGCACAGGATGCATCCAGACATTGCCGAATTTTCCCGAGTACACATATACCATGAAAAAGCACTGCAAAGTCCTGATGGCCAGGCTGAAAAGCGGGACTGGGGTTACCGAAAAGGCTCACATCGTTGTATATGGCACGATGTTAAAGGTCGAAAAGGCAAAGAAGGTGAAATCACCGCTGAAGTAGAAGAAATATTAAAAGAATTAAGTCGCTTTGATTCTTGGGCAGAATCAAACCCAAATGTTGAGAAAAACCAACAAAAGCCTTGGGAAGTTGCTGTCTTGGCTTTCTATCGGGTGCAAGAGCGAGCTATACGTCGAGCTTTACGAAAGTGGACTGGAAATCATCACGGAGTAAGGCATTTCTATCGAGGTGAGAGATCCTCACCGTATATTGATATTCAGATATGTACCGTAGACCGTTTTCAGGGACATGAGGCTGACTTTGTCATGCTTAGTTTCGCAAATAATCATCCCACGAGTTTTCTCGAAAGCCCAAATCGCTTGAACGTGGCAATTACGAGGGCCAAGCATCAGCTCATTGTGTACGGAAACCGCTCTGCAATGCAAAAGGCATCGGGTGTGTTAGGTACTTTTGCTAGCCATTCTGACTGGTCTACAACAATCGAAACTGAATTACAGGAGGTACTATGAGCCAAGAAATCATACTAAAACGAGAAATTAAGATTGAAACTTGGCTCATACAGGGTGAAATCGCGCTGGCAGATAACCGTCCAGAAATTAACTGCGTGCTGCAATTCCTTCAAGATTATCCGAATGCGAGTTCTGCTGAGTGCTCCGAGCATTTATTCGGAGACAAAATCGGACGTCGTGTCGTTGCTGATAGGTTACTAAATATATGTCAGTTATATGGGCTTGCTGAGTCTAGTCGAGACCAATACAGGCTCACTGAATCAGGACTGATTGCTCTTGAGAAAGATCAAATCCTAGTACCAGAAGATGGATGTTGGAGCCTTTGCGTTTGTCATGAGCCTTTATTGCCTCATCCACTTCTTACTATTGAAGCGCACACAGAGCCCAGTGCAGCGTCAATCGGACTTGGAAAAAACAGAAACGAGCTAAATGAAAGAGCAAAGCGACTCGTTGAGGTTCCTCAACTAGTCAAAGACGTTCGTGGCCTGAAGGTTGAACCAATAGGTGGTGGTTCGGAAGTACGCGTTGACAAAATTGAACTCAAAGGTGAGCGCATCTCACCTCAAGGAAAACCGTATTACATCGAGTGGAATGTGACTGATGGCAATGTCGATGTGAAGCGCGGAAAGGATCTTATATTTTCACGTCGGGTTGAACCAATCAGTCGTCAGCAAGTTTTGAAAGTACTTCTGCATAGTGAGGGCTTGCTTGAACAATGGGATGAGCAAACGGAAATCTTGTCAGTGGTTTTCGAAAATACAACTGAATCTGAGCGAATCAATATGAAACGCTCGGTAAGTGTAAAAAGACCATCTGTTCACAAGTTGGGCTCGTTTGATGCGATGAAGTTACACAATATTTCAATATCAGCATTGACTGAATTGGATGCTAAAAAGTGGGCTGAATGGAGATTAGAGAAAAATATCAATATGTATGCCACTAATAGCAAATACCAAATTTGGAGAGAAAAAGCACTCGAACCTTTTAGATGTTGGAATTTTACACTACCTGATAGGGCTGAACTGGCAAATCAGTTTTGGATTGAAGAAGACCAGCAAAATCAGCATACCTGGCATGTAATTGCTGGCCATGATTGGAACCTATAAGGAATAATAGTGATGAATCTAATTGAAAAGTTTACTAAGACAGAAACCAAGATTGTTGATCAATCTAATACCAAGTTGCCCCCTGTGCTTTTGCCTGTTTTACCTAAACAGGTATCTGATCCACAATCTATTAATAGCTCTTTGTTCTGCAATGAGCTGCAATCAAGAGTTGTCGAATTAATCGATAATGCCGAGCACTCGGTTATTCTTAGTACGTTTTTGCTTGCTGATGAGAATGTCGAATCGGCTGTCCTAAAAGCTGCAAAGCGTAAAGTTCGTGTGTACATACTATTGGCATGTGAGACTCGTCTGGATGGCGATGTGCCTGATGATGACTTTGGTAAAAAGTGTCTTATGCAGCATAAGGAAATGTTAAACAAATTATCTGGGCATGTTCACTTTTCATCTGCGCCGCATTTCCACGCAAAAGCTGTTGTCATAGACGCATTACATGAAACTGGTAATGCGAAAGGGTTGCTTTTAACGGCAAACCTTACAGAAGAAGCACTTAAACGAAATGAAGAGTTAGGTGTCTCGCTTTCACACCACCAAATAGATGAGATCGTGAAAGTATTCCGTTGGGCAATCTTCGAGAGTGCGCAGCACCATATGACAAGTCGTGGTGAATTCTCATCATACAAGTCGCCGGGTAACGTCGGATATCCAAGAGAATTAACTGAAATACTGGTCACATCTAGTGAAGACGCCCAAATTAGAGAGCACGCATTAGCGCTGATCAATAAGGCGGATAGAGAACTCATCATATCGAGTTTTGGGTGGCAAGAGGACCATCAGCTTGTAAAGGCAATATGTGAGCGTGCGAAATCGGGAGTAAAAGTCACCGTTCTTTCCCGTCAAAGACCCGCAGCCATGCCAGCGCTATTGGCTATGAAGCGGGCCGGTGCATCAGTGATGTGTTTTAAATGGCTGCATGCCAAAGCGATTGTAGCGGATGGAATGTATGGTATGGTCATGTCGGCCAATTTTCAAACGCATGGCATGGATCAAGGCTTTGAACTAGGCGTAAAACTCACCAGTACTCAAGTAACAGAACTGATGAACTGCTTAGATGTGTTTTTAACTAATAGCCACAATGAATTGAACATAGATATGAGTCTAGGGATGATTTCTGGTGGTTTTGAAGCTTGGGAAAATAATGAATTCAAGAGGTATTCAGTCAGCGAAGTAGACGTTATTGAATTATCGCCTATAAAAGCAGATTGTTTGTCTGATATGGATAATAAACCCAAAATACCCAATGCAAATTGGCGGGAAAATACCTCGCATAAGATTGAGTATAAATGGTGCATAGAGCCGCCTGTTATCCCTAAAACTAGTCC
>CAYWUD010000321.1:0-3108 GCA_964461355.1 uncultured Pseudomonadales bacterium
TCGCCAGATTCCCATGCCGCTCTGGCAAAGCTTCGGTGAAGCGATACACTGCAACGGCAATGGTCTCTGTTTTCATTACAGTCCGGCGGCGGCGATGTGCCCGACCTACAAGGTCCGGCGCGATCGTAATCAGTCGCCCAAGGGGCGGGCATCACTGCTGCGCGAATGGCTGCGTTTGCAGAGCCGAGCAGGAGCCGATCTACTGGCTGCAGAGTCAGAGAAGCCGGCGCTGCTGGCGAGTCGTGCCCTGAACAGCTGGCGCGACAAGGGCGGCTTCAATCAGGAGGTTCGCGACGCCCTGCAAAGCTGCATGGCCTGCCGCGCCTGTGCCACGGAGTGCCCGGTTCGTGTCGATATTGCCGAATCGCGCAGCCGCTTTTTGCAGCTGTACTACCAGCGCTACCTGAGACCGCTGCGTCATTATCTGATCGGTGGCCTGGAACAGCTGCTGCCGCATCTAGTCCGCGTTCGTGGTTTCTATAATGCGATCACGGCGGCGCGGCCGGTGTCCTGGCTGATCGAGCATGGCCTCGGTGTGGTCGACAGTCCGCTGCTGGCGCAGCGCTCTCTGGCGCGTGAGGCGAAGCGTCTTGGCATCGCCTGGGCGAGCCCGGAACTGCTCGATCGGCAGAGCGAAGAGGAGCGTGCTCGCACGCTGGTGGTGGTGCAGGATGCCTTTACCAGTTTCTATGAAGTCACCCCGGTGCTGGCGCTGCTGAAACTGGCCGAGAAGCTCGGCTATCGGCCGCTGCTGGCGCCCTTTGCGGCCAACGGCAAGCCTCTGCATATCCATGGTTTCCTGCCCCAGTTTGGTCGGGTCGCCGAACGCAATCGGGCGTTACTCAAGCGCCTTGAACAGTATCAGGTGCCGCTGGTCGGACTGGAGCCGGCCATTACCCTGACCTACCGGCAGGAGTACCGCGACCTGTTCGGCGATGATGCGCCGACGGTGCTGCTGGTGCAGGAATGGCTGGCGACGCTGGGCGATCTGCCAGAGCCTGATCAGCCGTCTGCCGCGCGCTGGTGTCTCCTGGCCCACTGTACCGAACGCACTCAGGCTCCCGAGGCGCTCAAACGCTGGGGCGAGATTTTTACCGCCTTCGGGCAGACACTGCTGGTGCCGGAGCTTGGCTGCTGTGGCATGTCGGGTACCTGGGGACATGAGGCAGTCAACCGCGCGGATTCAGAGCGGCTGTACCGCATGGGCTGGAGCGATTTTGTCGCAGCACCCGAATGGCGGGGCCGCCTGATGGCGACCGGCTATTCCTGCCGCAGCCAGGTCAAGCGGCTCGATAATCAGCGTCTGCCGCATCCCGTCGAGGTGCTTGAAGCCCTGCTGTAAGCGGCAGGGCTTGATGACTTAGCGATAGAGTTCGTGGATCGACTCGAGGCTGTTGTCGTTGAGCATCGAGATCAGCGCGCGCTGCAGCCTGACCACGGTTTTTTCCGGGATCTGCTTGTTCAGCGCCAGATACAGCGGTGTGGTGCCAAGACGCAGGCTGATCTTGACGTCCACGCCTTCGAGCTGCGCCAGATGGTGGGCCGGTCGTTCAGCGGTGACCCAGTAGTCGGCCTGGCCGAGCTCGAGCATTTTCATCGCGCTCTGGGCGCTGGTGACTTCCTGCACCCGATGACCCTGTTGGCGCAGCTGCTCGCTGATGGTTTCGCCCTGCTGTACGACAAGGCGTTTGCCTTTGGCCTCTTCAAGCGTGTTCAGCGGGCGGTAGGGGCCGGTGTTGACCAGAACCCAGCGGTGGTTGCTGATCGGTCCGACCCAGTGATAGCGGTCTTCCCGCTCGGCAGAGCGATTGACGGTAAAGACACCGGTGTTGGGCTGGGTGGCGGCGTTTTCCAGCAGGCGCTGATAGGGGAAACGCATGGTCAGCTGGTAGGGAATGTCGGCGCGGTCCATCAGCTCGCGCACGATATCGGCGTTGATGCCGTCGATTTCGTCATCGCGGGCAAAGTTCTTCCCTGAAATCGACATGCTGAACGGCGGATACTGGTTACAGAGCAGTTTCAGTCGTTCGACCTCTTCAGCCTGAGCCAGAGGGGCCAGCAGCATGAGGGTGAGCAGCCATCCTTTCAATCTGTCCACGGTATTTTCCTTAACCTGTGCGCATTTAATGGTGTTGCACGGAAAATACTGCGGAATTATTGGCTTTTTATGACAGCGCCTGCAGGCACGAAGCGGAACACGGAAACCGGAGGTGCCCGGTTCCCGTGCGATGCCGGTATCAGAGGTAGTTGGCGCGGATCTGCTCGAGCGTGCCGTCGCGGCGCATCTGTTCGATCGCCTGCTGCAGACGCGTGACCACCGCATCCGGAGTGGCCGGGTTGAGCGCCAGATAGAGCGGGTCCTGGCCGATACGGTAGCTGACCGAAACCTCCTGATTTTCCTGCTGAGCGAAATAGATGGCCGGCAGTTCGGCGCTGGCCCAGTACTGTACCTGGCCGCTGGCCAGACGCTGAACGGCAAGCCGCGCGCTGGTCACTTCCTCGACGTCGATCCCCTGAGCGCGGAGCGTGGTCGCGATGGTTTCCCCTTTCTGCACCGCAACCTTGATCCCCTTGATATCGCTCAGGCGCTTGATGCTTTTCGGCAAGCCGCCGGCGTTGACCAGCACCCAGTTGTGGTCGTTGATCGGGCCGACCCAGCGGTACAGTGCTTCGCGCTCGGGGGTGCGATTGACGGTGAAGACCCCGGTGCCGGCGCGCTTGCGGGTGTTTTCGAGCAGTCGCTTGTAGGGGAAGCGCATGGTCAGGTTGTAATCGACCTCGGCGCGTTTCATCAGCTCGCGGATAATATCGACGTTGATACCGTCAATATCGTTGCCGCGGGCAAAGTTGGTGTCGTTGATCGACATGGCGAAGGGCGGGTACTGGTTGCACAGCAGTTTGAGCGTAAACGGTTCCTCGGCCGCCTGGGTGATGGTGCTGCTACAGAGCAGAAGAGAGGCCAACAGCAGACGCTTTATCGGTTTCATCATGTTCCCTTTGGTGTGGTTTTTTTATTCTGTATGGCTTCCGGTTGGATACTGCGGCAGACCGGAAGCGATCAGTCTGGTAGGGATACAGGGGGCTGCCATTGACGCATAGCAAATATAT
>CAYWUD010000322.1:0-3099 GCA_964461355.1 uncultured Pseudomonadales bacterium
CCGCTGGCCGTAGGCTGGCCCGCACGCACACAGGAAACCTTGCCCCATACGGGCAGCCGATACTGCCCCGCTGGCTCAGAAAGCACGATACGGGATTCAGACGCTCCACAGAAGGCCATACTCCGCCAGTGCCATGGCCCAAGCACGCAGACGATCCAACTCGATCATCGCTTGCACGTTACAACGCCAGGCAAGCCCTGCGTACTCCAGCCCCTTAACCCGTTGCGGACGTTTGTGTCTGTGCCCAGCATTAAGCCTCTTCCCCAGCGGCATGCCCCGAGGCCCAGGCCCACTGGAAATTGAACCCGCCGAGCTCCCCGGTGACATCCAGCACCTCGCCGATAAAGTAGAGGCCAGGTTGCAGCTGGCTTTCCAGCGTACGGCTGGAGATCTGGTCGGTGGCGACACCGCCCAGGGTCACTTCCGCCTTGGCATAGCCCTCATCTCCGGCCGGCAGCAGTTCGGTGCGTTGCAGCTGCTGGGCGATCTGATCAAGCTGATGGGCAGTGAGCTCCTGCAGCGGGCGGTGGAAGGGTGCCAGCCACTCGCGCAGCATGAACTGAGCCAGGCGCTTGGGCAGAACTTCGGTCAGGAGGTTGGCCAGCAGCGTGTTGGGACGCTCGCTGCGGGTCTCCTGCAGCCACTCGAGAGCGTTGCGATCGGGCAGCCAGTTGATCCGGATCGGATCCTTGCGTTCGCGGTAGCTCGAGATCTGCAAGATGGCCGGGCCACTGAGGCCGCGGTGGGTAATCAGCAGGTCATCGGTAAAGCGTTTGTTGCGGCAGCGCACCTCGACCCGGGTACTGACGCCGGCGAGTTCTACCCAGCGTTCGCGTTCGGCCGCATTCAGTGTCAGCGGGACCAGAGCCGGCCGTGGGCTGACGAGGGCGTGCCCGAACTGTGCTGCGATACGGTAGCCAAAATCGCTGGCGCCCATGGTCGGAAACGACAGACCGCCGGTCGCGACCACCAGAGCGTGGCACTGTACCGGGCCTAGCGCGGTTTCCACGACAAAGCCGCCTTCGCTGCGCGCTTCGATCGAAACGATGGCGCAGCGGGTGCGGATGGATACCCCGGCGCTGCGCGCTTCTTCGAGCAGAATATCGAGCAGATTTCGCGCACTTTCGGCACAGAACAGCTGGCCTTCGGCTTTTTCGGCGTACTCGAGGCCATGGCTCAGCATCAGCCCGTGAAATTCCCAGGGTGTGTAGCGCTTGAGCGCCGATTTACAGAAGTGCGGATTGCTGCCGAGGTAGTGGCGCGGCTCGAGGTTGAGGTTGGTGTAATTGCAGCGGCCGCCACCGGAGAGCAGGATTTTCTTGCCTACCTTGTTGGCATGATCGAGCACCAGTACGCGGCGGCCGCGCTGGCCGGCGGTGATCGCGCACATCAGACCGGAGGCGCCGGCACCGATGATCAGGACGTCGGTTTCCAGCGGCAGGGGGGCAGGGGCGTTGGACATCGGAAACTCCAGTCAGGTGGGCGAGTGCAGGTCAGAATCGGCGGACTATAGACGGCTTCGCAGGGCTTGCCAATCGGGCGAAGGCGAAGTGCGCTGCGCTCTGTAGCGGTGCCTTGCGCCTCAAGTGTGATCGACGCCCGATCTTTGGCCATATAAAAACGGCCCGAGCACGAGGCATCGGGCCGTTTTTGTGCTTAACCCATTCAGGCAATAACCTGGGCCAGCAGTTCCTGAGGGCCGTTCTGCACCAGCACCCGGGCCTTGGGGAAAAAGTTGAACTCGGTGGCCGTGGCGATGGTGTAGGCCCCCATCATGCGGCCGATGATCAGATCCCCGTTTTCGAGTCTGGGCAGCATCAGATCCTGGCTGATCACGTCGATGCTGTCGCAGGTCGGCCCGGCCAGAACTGCCGGGAAACGCTCGCCTTCCCAGTTCAGTGCATCCACCGGATAGTGCGCGTGGTCGAACAGGATACCGCTGAAGGAGCCGTACAGGCCGTCATCCAGGTAGTACCAGGTCTTGCCGTCGCGTTCGGACTGGCCCATCACCGAGGCGATACTGGTCACGGCCGGCGCTGAAATAAAGCGTCCCGGTTCGGCGAGTACGCGCACACTGGCCGGCAGTTGGGCCAGTGCGGCGCGAATCGGTGCACAGAACTGCTCGATCGGCGCGACCTCCTCGTTATAGGGCACGGGAAAGCCGCCGCCGATATCAAGGGTGCTCAACGCCGGCAGACCGGCCGCAGCGCAGTCGTGAATCAGCTGATTGCAGCGTGCGATCGCATCGACATACAGGCGGGCATCGGTCGTCTGCGAGCCGACATGGAACGACAGACCGCGAATGCGGATACCCAGCGCCTGTGCGCGCACCATCAGCGCCTCGGCCTGTTCCGGGCTGCAGCCGAATTTAAGCGAGAGATCGGCGTAGGCGCCGGGGTTGCGAAAGCTCAGTCGGATCAGCAGCTCGGCCTCATCCCGGTAGGGGATGAACTTGTCCAGTTCGTTCTCGTTGTCGATCACGAAGGTGGTGCAGCCGTATTCCAGGGCGTGGCGAATATCCGCATCCCGCTTGATCGGATGGGTATGGATGCAGGTGTCGGCCGGTACTCCGAGCGACTGCACCAGATCGACCTCGCCATTGGTGGCCAGGTCAAAGCTGGCGCCTTCTTCAAGCAGGGTGCTGACTACATCGGCGTGGGGCAGCGGCTTGAGGGCATAGTGCAGGGTCACGCCGGGCAGCGCCTGGTGCAGGGCTCGGTACTGGTGGCGAATCAGCGCACAATCGAGCAGCAGCAGCGGAGAGCCGTGCAGGCGAACCAGCTGGTGCATCTGCTCCTGTTCACTGAGCGCGGAAACAGCGGCCAGATCGAGGTTGGAACCGCTGATGGAAGTCAGGTTCATGCGTCATCCTCCAGGGACAAGGCGGTTGGGAGAACTGAGGTCCACAACGGGACCGAGCGTCATCGAAAGCTAAGGTTGGGCAATCAAATTCACTCTTGGATAGTTGCTCTATCGCCTTGTCGTCCTGCAGGGGACGATGTACTCGGTTTGGCTATAGTCAAGATGTAGCGCGACGTTAGTGAAAAAATAAACGCGCGACTATCGTATTTTTTACCCGTGCTGGATCAATAGATACCG
>CAYWUD010000323.1:0-3099 GCA_964461355.1 uncultured Pseudomonadales bacterium
ACGATATGATTGCTGACCGGCGCCACCAACAGCTCCTCGATACAGCGCTGAAACTTGTTACCGAAAAAGGACGAGGCCACGTTGGCGTAACTGTTGGTGATCACCGACATCATCACCAGCCCGGGCACCACATACTGCATGTAGTCGAACCCTCCCATGGTACCGATACGGGCACCAATGACCTGGCCGAAGATAATGAAATACAGCACCATGGTGATCGCCGGCGGTAACAGGGTCTGCGGCCAGATACGCAAAAAGCGCCGAACCTCCTTGGTCAGAATGGTGCACAGCGCAACCCATTGATGATGACCGCTCATGAACGCACCTCCCGCTGACGCCCCTCTACCAACTGCACAAACAACTCCTCCAGGCGATTGCTGCGATTACGCATGCTGTTGACTTCAATACCGGCATGATGCAGCGCCACGAAAAGACCGGTCAGGCCCTGCCCCTTGGCCACGGTGGCCTCAATGCTGTGCTCATCATGTCGCTTGAGCTGCAGCCCTGGCACCTCGGGCAGTGCGACAATCGGCTCGGCGCAGTCAAGAATAAAGGTCTCCTGCTGCAACTGGCCGAGCAGCGCCTTCATACTGCTGTTCTGAATGATCTGGCCCTGATCGATGATGGCAATGTTGCGACAGAGCTGCTCAGCTTCCTCGAGATAATGGGTAGTCAGAATAATGGTGATTCCGTCTTCTCGATTGATGCGCTGCAAAAACTCCCACATCGAGCGGCGCAGCTCGATATCAACACCTGCCGTCGGCTCATCGAGAATCAACAGTTTGGGCTGATGCACCAGGGCCCGGGCAATCATCAGACGCCGCTTCATGCCCCCCGAGAGACGCCGTGATTGCAGCGCACGCCTGTCCCAGAGCCCAAGCTGCCTGAGATAATGCTCGGCGCGCTCACGGGCCAGCTGCGGCTCGATACCGTAATACCCTGCCTGGGTTACCACGATGTCGCCGACCTTTTCGAACTGGTTGAAGTTAAATTCCTGCGGCACCACACCGATCAGCTGCTTGGCCTGTGCACGCGCTCGATCCAGATCATGCCCGAATACCGTCACCCGACCACTCGTTTTATTGACCAGCGACGATATCACGCCAATGGTCGTTGACTTGCCGGCTCCGTTCGGCCCCAGGAGGGCAAAAAAATCGCCCTGCTGCACCTCAAGACTGATGCCCTTGAGGGCCTCAAAGCCATTGGCATAGGTTTTTGTCAGTTGCTCTATCGATAGCGCCGTTGTCATAGAAGCCCCAGTCACTTCAAGGGAGAAAAAGCTGCTGTACAAAGCAGGAGTGGCACTCTAACACAAGCTCATACAGGTCCGCAGTTGGGCGCACGCGCGCGATTTTCTATAATCGCGCCACCCAATCTGAGGAGTTTGACCATGACGCTTGATTCTGCACACTTTTGCCCTTCTGATGCGCTCAAGGAGCTCTGGCGTCAGCTGGAACCCCAACTTGAGGATCTGGCCGCCGAGGAGCTCAGACAGCAGCTTGACGCCCAGTTTCAGGAGCTGACCGGCGCCTTGGCGACGCATAACGAAACCGCCTACACCTCCGGCCAACAGCTGCTGTGCCTGTTAATTGGCAATTACCCGCAGTTTACGCCACTGATACCACGCCAGCTGCTATGGTTCTTCGGCGGCGACTGCCTGCATTTTATGACTGATGAGGAGCTTTCCGCCTTTCAGCAAGCCGAGGATGCCGCTATCGAACGCGGCGAACAGAACATCCTGCACTAAGACTGTTCCGCAATCGCCCAGCGCAACGCTTCGTCCAGTTGCGGGTAACGAAATACAAAGCCCGCATCCAGCAGGCGCTGGGGGTAGACGCACTGCCCCATGATCAACAGTTGCGCCGCTTCCTCGCCCAATATCAAACGCAGAGCAAAAGCGGGCATCGGCAGACATGCCGGACGGCGCAACTGCCGACCCAGTGCACGGGCAAATTCTGCCTGCGACACCGCCTTGGGCGCGGTCAGGTTATATGGCCCCTGAGCCTTGGAATCGTTGAGCAGGAACACCACCGCTTCGAGGTAATCGGCCAGCGCAATCCATGAAAAAGCCTGCCGTCCACGCGCAATAGGACCGCCCAGCCCGAGGCGAAAGGCAGGCAGCATGCGGGCCAGCACCCCGCCTCCGGGACCCAGCACCAGACCGGTCCGAAGATGAACCAGACGGGTCCCTCTCTGCGCTATCGGCTGTGCGGCACGCTCCCAATCGTCACAGAGGCGCGCGGCAAAATCATCTCCGGCGCTATCGGATTCGATCAGGCGCTCATCACCACACTGCATCCCGTAATAGCCGATTGCTGAACCACTGAGCATCACCTCAGGCTGCAGAGTGCGCCGATCGATCCACCGGACCAGCATCTGCGTCAGATCGATACGACTCCTGCGCAGCACAGCTTTACGCGCCGCAGTCCAGCGCTGATCCACGATAGGGGCTCCGGCCAGATTGATCACGGCATTCAAGGCCTGACCCTCCGGCCATTCATCCAGCGCCTCAAGTGCGTGAACAGGATCCGGCAGAATACGCCGGGCACGCTGAACATCACGCGTCCAGACCGAGATCGAGTGCCCCTCCTGCAACAAGCGAGGTACCAGGGCGTGGCCGATAAAGCCGGTTGCTCCTGTCAGCAGAATGTTCATTGCGTGCTCCCGCCTTCATTCCAGACCGAGACCGTGTCATCAGTCTAGCCTGTAGCGGCCGCCATCCTGGACGAACAGGGCTACATACGGGCAAAGAAAAAGGCCTGCTAAAAAGCAGGCCCAAAGCAACCAACCAGTTCCATGTTGTTGTTATCGTTCCCTGAATAAGCAAACACTCGGTATCGATTTCCCCCCAGTCCTCGATACAGGTTTGCCGTCCCCCCTTTACTAACGTCCTCTCGGCATTTCAGGCATCCCGTAAGGTGTGGGGCTATATTACGGTTAACCCTTATAGCAAATATTGACGCAAATCAGCTGCAGTAGGTATTTAACGAAATAAACCACGTGAATACCGAAAACAAAAAAGCCGACCAAAAGGTCGGCTTTTTAAACTGGAGCGGGAAACGAGACTCGAACTCGCGACCCCAACCTTGGCAAGGTTGT
>CAYWUD010000324.1:0-3092 GCA_964461355.1 uncultured Pseudomonadales bacterium
TTTTATATTGAAGATATTGAAACACATCGAGAATTGGCATTTAAGCTCATTGAGAATGGAATATTTAATATGGTCACTGCAAATGATGTTGAAACCCTAAAATCGGAATTTCTTAAATCCATAGATGATTTAGGGATTAGCAAAAGAGAAATCATGTCTAAGCTTGTACCAGATAATGCAAAAATGAGTACAGCATTAGAGTCAAATGATTTTATTAAAATGGAAATTAAGATCGCTGTCACAGGGCTACAGCGTCGAGTTGGTACAACAACCATGGCTATAAATTTGGCAAATTATCTTGCAGGCATGGGCGTAAAAGTATGTTATGTAGAAGCAAATGAGCACAATCATTTAAGTACGCTACCGGCATTTTATGAGGGGATGACAGCAAAGGAGGATACCATCTTATACAATGGCGTGAAGTATCTGACGCTTCATTCGGAATGTCATGATGAATTTGATTTCATTATTTATGACATGGGGGTGATTGATAATCGAATAATCAGTGCTGCCAGAAATAACTGTGATGCAGTTATCGTATGTGCAACAGGTAAACCTTATGAACTTTCAGATATAGCAGAATATAGAGAATTATTAGATTCAATACCAATAAGTACAGTATTTTCATTTGTGTCAGAGACAGATCAGCATAAGCATTTAAAGAGGGATGCAAATATTCATTTTTCAAACTATACACCAAATTATTTTGATATTGAAATAAATGAACCCATATGGTCAACGGTAATAAAACCATTTATTAAGAATCAGGAGGTCAAGCATGAGTAACAAAAGTCTTTTAATAGAATGTGTTTATTCTTTAAAATTAACACAAAGAGCAACGTTGGTTGCCTTTTACCTAATCAATCGTGCTGATAGTGAAGGGACTTGCTTTCCTGGGGTCAAAACAATTGTTAGAGAATGTAATATCAGCAGCAGAACGGTACAGAGAGCTTTGAATGATCTTGAAGAATTAGGATTTCTTGCTCGTGAAAGTCGTTTTCACGAGCAAGGAGGTCAACGTTCGAATCTATATTATCTGTATGTAATCGAAGTAGAACAAGATGAAGAAGCGTTAGAAGTAGAGAATAAATTTATGAACTCAGCTGATGTCAATGAATCAATTGATGACGAGGAGATGCAAGGTAATATTGTAAAAGATCAGGTTTCACCTAAGATGGATATTGAAGCAATCAACTTTAATGACCTTTGCAATAGTTGTGTGTCACAGACCCGCTGTCAGGAAGGCGTACCTTGAACTTTTCACTCTAATTATTAGGGTTACTGAAAAAAGTAAACGCCGGATAGGCTTACTTTTGATTTTCGAAGCATAATCTCTTTACGCACTATACACACATCTGAATTCGAATTCACACTCAAGAACTTGATGAATTAATATAATTGAAAGACCTTTATTCAATTGAATTTCTATAAATTATTTATAGGGTGTTTTTGGTAAAATAAACTTAAACAATTCAATTAACTATTGCCAAATACACTTTATAACAAATTTGGATTGTCTATATCGTGATTATTGATTAAAGATAATGAGTATTGACCGCGATGAATAAATAGATTAAATTATAAATATTATTTATAATTTAATCTATTTATTCAACTTTTAGAAACGAGGAGGAGTCATATGGGAGAATCAAAACGAAAGAGGATTTTTTTTCAGTATAATAAAGAATTTAATATTCCTTTGAAAAATTCATTTTATTTTTTGAAAATTATATGGGAAGCGTCACCGAAGCGGGTTATATGTCATGGCGGTACTATTTTATTTTCTAGAACGGTACAAATATTGTATAATTTATTTTTTATTCGATATATTATTGAATCCATGGAATCAAATGTTGCAGTTACTGACGTTGCGATGTTAATAGCTGGAGTATTTATTATGTTCTATATTGAAGAGTGTTTATACACCTATATTAATATATACCTAAGCAAAAGAACAGATATTGACATTACGGAATATCTCATGAATAAGATATATAAAAAAGCGATTAAAATGGATTTAGTATGTTATGAAAATCCAAAGTACTATGATTCCTTTACACGTGCTAATGAAGAAGTCCTAACTAGTATCAATTATATGCTACATGATCTGTTTTATCTGGTATTTTTTCAAGTGTATGGTTTGATTGTATATAGCATAATGGTTATTATTTATGAACCAATTATATTTCCAATAGTCCTCGTGCTATTCATGGTTAGCCAACAAGCACAAATGAAGTTCATTAAGGCTCAATATGAGCGCCGACACAAAACCGTTCCAGAAAGACGTCGAATGGATTATTTAAAGCGTGTTGTGTATCAAACAGAGTATGTTAAGGACTTAAGAATGACAAATATTTTTGAATCCTTAGTTGAGAATTTTAAAGTAGCTGCAGAAGAGATGAGGATAACTGCAGCGTATTATGGGAAAAAGGCAGGTATCCTTAGGTTTATTTCATCTGTTATTTCTAGTTTATCATCCTATTTAGTGATTCAAGGTATTATTATATATCTATATATGTTTGTTGATGAGTATAGTTTTGCTACATTAGTAACGGTTATGAATGCAGCAAGTGGGTTGGATCAATCAATTGCCGGATTTACACATACTCTGGGCCGGGTCCAGGAAAATGAAATATCAATCAATAATTATCTAGAATTTTTAAGGTATGAGTCAACTATTGTAGATGATAAAGAAGCAAAAGAAATTAAGACAAAAGAAGTCTCCTTAGTGTTGAAAAACGTAACCTTTAAATATGATGGTTCAGATATTCCTGTTATAAAAAATATCAATATGAATATTCTGAAAGGGCAAAAAATTGCACTAGTCGGTCATAATGGAGCAGGTAAATCAACATTAGCTAAACTTTTAATGCGATTGTATGATCCAACAGAAGGTCATATCTACTTAAATGGCGAAAATATTAGAAAATATAGTATTAGTGATTACAGAAATCTCTTCGGGACCGTGTTTCAAGACTTTAAGTTATTTGCAGCATCGGTGTCAGAGAATGTGGTTATGGATGAAGTGAATGAGCATACTGACAGAAGTAAAATAACGTATGCATTAAAAGAAACAGGTATATATAATAAAA
>CAYWUD010000325.1:0-3084 GCA_964461355.1 uncultured Pseudomonadales bacterium
CAAGGAGCTCGAGGATGCCGGCATTCCGGCCCGTGAGCGTCTGCGTCTGTCTCCGGCCTGTCCGCTGATTCTGCCGTACCACATCGCCCTGGATCAGGCGCGTGAAAAGGCCCGTGGCAAGCAGGCGATCGGTACCACCGGTCGCGGTATCGGTCCGGCGTACGAAGACAAGGTCGCGCGTCGCGGTCTGCGTCTGGGTGATCTGCTGCACCCCGAGCGCTTTGCCACCAAGCTGAAAGAAGTGATGGAGTACCATAACTTCGCCCTGACCCAGTACTACAAGGAACCGGCGATCGACTACGATCAGGTGCTGGCCGAGACGCTGGAAATGGCCAAGCAGCTGGTGCCGATGATCGATCGTGTGGCCGAGAGCCTGCACGCGCACCGCAAGAACGGCGACAACATCCTGTTCGAAGGTGCTCAGGGTTCTCTGCTGGATATCGACCACGGTACCTACCCGTTTGTAACCAGCTCCAACACCACCGCTGGCGGTACCGCCACCGGTTCCGGCGTTGGTCCGCTGTATCTGGATTACGTGCTGGGTATCACCAAGGCCTACACCACCCGCGTGGGCGGCGGTCCGTTCCCGACCGAACTGTTCGACGAAGTCGGCGCGCACCTGGCCAAGGTCGGTCACGAGTTCGGTGCCACCACCGGGCGTGCCCGTCGTTGTGGCTGGCTCGATGCCGTGGCGCTGCGCCAGGCGATCGAGATCAACTCCGTTTCCGGTCTGTGCCTGACCAAGCTGGACGTGCTCGACGGTCTTGAAACCATCAAGGTCTGCACCGCCTACAAGACCGCCAACGGCGAGCTGATCACCTACCCGATGGACGCCGAAGAGTATGAAACCCTCGAGCCGGTGTACGAAGAACTGCCGGGCTGGAGCGAAACCACCTTCGGTGTGCAGAGCTATGCTGAGCTTCCGGACAACGCCAAGGCGTACATCAAGCGCGTCGAGGAAGTGATCGGTGCGCCGGTGGATATCATCTCTACCGGTCCGGATCGCGTGGAAACCATCATCCTGCGTTCTCCGTTCGCCTGAGCGAAGTAACTTTCAGGATGCACAGGCCGCCTACGGGCGGCCTGTTTGCGTCTGCACCAGACAGGGGAAACCGATGCAACGTTACAGCCATGTCACCGCCAAGAATCCGCGCGAGATCCTGTTGCTGAAAAGCCTGCCCTGCAAATGGGGCCGCTGCAGTTTCTGCGACTATATCGATGATAACGGGCACGATGCCGAGGCTCTGATCGCTTTTAACCATGCCCTGCTTGAGCAGGTAACCGGCGAATACGGTGTCCTTGAGGTGATCAACTCGGGCAGCGTGTTCGAACTGCCCGACGCCACCGTGGACGAAATTATCGCGGTGGTAGAGGCCCGGCGGATCGGTACCGTCTTTTTCGAAAGTCACTACATGTACCGCAAGCAGCTCGACGGGCTGCGGGCCCGCATGCCGGGTGTCGAACTGATCTTCAAGACCGGTATCGAAACCTTCGACGATCATTACCGCAATCATGTCCTGAACAAGGGCGTGCGCTTTGCAAATCCCGAAGAGGTGGCCGGTTACTTCCAGTCGATCTGTCTGCTGGTGGGGATCGAGGGGCAGACCCAGGCGATGGTGCGCCGCGATATCGAACTGCTGCAGCAGTACTTTACCTACGGCTGCGTGAACCTCTTTATCGAAAACTCTACCGGTCTGCGCAAGGATGCCGAACTGATTCGCTGGTTCGAACGCGAATACGCCTACCTCGAACAGCATCCGACCATCGAGGTGCTCTGGCACAACACCGATTTCGGGGTTGGCGAACTCGAAGCCGGTGGCCCGCGGCGCTGACCGAGCTCCATTTAGGGGGTGACGCGGATCTCCAGACGATCGTTCTGGCCCGCCTCATCGACGACCACCAGCTGATAGGTGCCGGCGCGCGCAAGGTGCAGCGGCGCCAATAAACCCTGTCCCAGCCAGCGGCCATCCAGAAACCAGCTGTGGGTGCCGGAGCCGCCTTCGGCCGTGAAGTGCAGCTCCGGGTTGTCGCGGGCGCGTACCCGAAGCGCGGCAGAGGCGCTCTGAATCCTGAGCGGACGAGCGTGGTGCAGCGGCTCGGGGCAACCTGCGGCCAATGGCGGCAGACGCGCTGCGCGCCGCCAGTCGGGCGCCAGCCAGGCTTCCAGCTCGCTCGGCCACAGCGCCAGTTTCTGGGTGGTCTCGGCTGTGCGGCTGCAGCCGGGGCTGATGCGTGCGCCGGAAGCGTTGAGGCGCAGCTCCAGCAGATCGTCCCAGCCGGGCTGGCCCGCGAAGGGGGGCAAGGTCCGTGGTGCCTGCTGATCCAGCAGCCAGGCGTCCTGACGCTGCATGCAGTTGTGATGGCGATTGTTGAGGATACTGTCGGCGCGGGTACCGAGGGGCCAGCAGATCTCTGCACGGGTCACACTGTCCGGGCGCGGCAGGGCGGCTTCCTGCGGCTGGCGTATGCGGGCATAGGCCTGAAACAGCAGCGGTGCGGCACTGGCCCGGCCGAACTGGCCGGGGCTGCTGCTGCCGTCGGGCCGGCCGACCCAGACGCCCAGGGTCCAGCGCGGGCTGACTCCGATCGCCCAGGCATCGCGCGAGCCGTAGCTGGTCCCGGTTTTCCAGGCCAGCGACCAGCGGCTGCGGGCGACCTGGCTGAGTCCCGGGTGCGGCCGCCGGCGCAGGCTGTCCCAGAGAATCCAGGCCGCTCCCGGACTCATCAGATAACGCGCCTCGATCGGTGTTTCGGCCTGTAGCCGCGGGCGACCGGCAAGGCCGCCACGGGCCAGTGCACTGTAGAGCCCCACCAGCTGCTCGAGCTCGACGCCGATGCCACCGAGAACCAACGACAGGTTCGGGTTCTGTGCGCCAGGACCTTGCAGCGTCAGACCGGCCGTTTGCAAGTGGGCGGCGACTTCGGCGGGACCGAGCGCTTCCATCAGCTGTACGGCCGGGAGATTCAGCGAGCGCCACAGGGCTTCGTCGGCTCGTACCGGGCCGTTGAAGCCGCCGCTGAAATTGCCCGGCTGGTACGCCTGCCGGGTACGGGGTATGTCCGCCAGCAGCGATGCGGAGTGGA
>CAYWUD010000326.1:0-3079 GCA_964461355.1 uncultured Pseudomonadales bacterium
GGAACAGTCAATCGTTATACGCCGGGTGACTAAGAAGTATGAGGCGCACCACGGAGGTTCGTGGAAGATCGCCTTTGCCGACTTTGCCACGGCGATGATGGCCTTTTTTCTGGTGCTCTGGCTGCTGGAAATGGCCTCCGATGAAGAATTGGCGGCGGTCGCGGGTTATTTCAATGATCCGGCCGGTTTCAGCGAGAAGGCCAGTCCCTATGTGGTCGATCTTGAGGGCAAGGCGCTGGTGGATCAGGCCGAGGTGGCGCAGACCCCGGAAGATCTGGCCGACTGGCTGGCCGATCAGGAACAGCTGCAACTGGATGAGCTGGCGCGCGAACTGCATGCGATGCTTGAGGATAATCCGGTGCTGAGCCGCTATCGCGAGCAGCTGATGATCAGCACCACTCCGGATGGGCTGCGCATCCAGATTATCGATACCGAGCAGCTGCAGATGTTTGCCAGTGGCAAGGACGAGCTGAATTATTATTTCGAGGACATTCTGCTTGAACTGGCCCCGGTGCTGGGGAGCGTCAGGAACCCCATCAGCATCACCGGGCATACCGACGCCAGCCGCTTCAGTGACAATCTGGCCTACAGCAACTGGGAACTGTCCGCCGATCGCGCCAACACCGCGCGCCGCACACTGGTGTTTGGAGGGGTGCCGGAAACGCATATCGCCCAGGTGGCCGGTCTTGGTGCCTCAACCCTGTTTGATGAAGCCCGCCCGGAGAGCCCGATCAACCGGCGTATCGATATCCTGCTGTTGAACAAGCGGGCTGCAGCCAATCTCAAGCGTATCAACGAGAGCCGGATAGATCCGGAGATCCCGGCGGTGGATACGATGGACATGCGCGAACGCGCGCGGCGCAATCAGCCTGATTTCTGAACAGACTCAGCGCGTTTCAATGATGCTGGCGGCAATCTGCTGGAAGCTGGCCATGCGCTCCGGGCTGATCGCTCTCTGTTCCAGTGCCTGTCGTAGAGCGCAGCCGGGCTCGAGATCGTGCTTGCAGTCGCGAAACTTGCAGGCGCCGATAAAGGGGCGAAACTCGCGAAAGCCATGCAGCAGGGTGGCATAGTCGATATGCCAGAGACCGAACTCGCGGATTCCGGGGGAGTCGATCAGGCGTCCGCCAGCCGGGAAATGGAACAGGCGTGCGCTGGTGGTGGTGTGGGTACCCTTGCCGGTGGCATCCGATAATGCGCCCACCCGGGTGTCGATACCCGGTAACAGCGCGTTGACCAGAGAAGACTTGCCGACGCCGGACTGTCCGACAAACACGCTGGTGTGTTCGTCCAGCAGGCGTTTGAGTGGCTCGAGTCCCTGCTCCTGGGTAGTGGAGGCATGCAGGATGCGGTAGCCGATCTCCTCATAGCGTGCCAGTACATCGAGGAGCGGGTCCTGCTCCTTGAGCAGGTCGATCTTGTTCAGCAGCAGCACCGGTTCGATACCGATCGCTTCGGCGGCAACCAGGTACCGGTCGATCAGATTGGCATGGGCCCAGGGTTTCGGGGCAATGACAATCACGATGTAGTCGATGTTGGCGGCGACCGGTTTGAGCTGACCGCGGCTGTCCGGGCGCTGCAGCAGAGAACGGCGTTTTTGCTGGGCAACGACGACGCCGGTGTGGTTCTGACCGGCCCGCCAGACGACGGCATCGCCGGTGACCAGCGCAGGGAGGTTGGCACGCAGGTGGCAGCGGTAGAGTTCCCCAGGGCGTTCGAGCGACTCGATCTCGAGCTGGGTGCCATAATGAGCAATGACCAGACCGGACTCTTCGGGGCCGAGGTCGGATGCATTGAGCGTTTGCTCTGCCTTCTGAGCCCGCTTGTGCATGCGCTCGGTGCGTTCCTGCTGGATCTTTTCGATGCGCCAGCTTTGGCGCCGACTCAAGTTACGTTTGCCCATGCGCGGTATCTGGCTCGGTGGATGGATGTACAGGGAAATGCCGGGAGATTATGATGGCTCCCTATTATTGAAGCAAACCCTTCTGCCACGCCGCGTGGCAGCGCTAAAGGATGAATCATGGCCAACGCTGACAACCTGATCTGGATCGATCTGGAGATGACCGGACTTGAGCCCGATCAACACCGGATTATCGAGATCGCCACCATCGTGACCGATGCCGACCTCAATGTGCTGGCTGAGGGGCCGATGTTGGCGATTCATCAGTCCGATGAGGTGCTGGCCGAGATGGATGAGTGGTGCACCCGTACCCATGGCGATTCGGGGCTGACCGAACGTGTGCGTAGCAGCCGCATCAGCGAGGCCGAAGCCGAGCAGCGCACCCTCGATTTTCTGGCCGAGCATGTCGCGGCTGGCGCCTCGCCCATGTGTGGCAACAGCATCGGTCAGGACCGCCGTTTTCTGGTCAAGTACATGCCACGGCTGAATGCCTATTTTCACTACCGCAATCTCGATGTCAGTACCATCAAGGAGCTCGCGCGGCGCTGGCGTCCGGATGTGCTGGGCAGTTTCAGCAAACAGGGAACACACCTGGCTCTGGACGACATCCGCGAGTCGATTGCCGAGCTTGAGCATTACCGCGAACACTTCTTCAACGTCTGAGCCCAAGTTGCTCCAGCGCCCATGCTGCGTGCTCGACCACCAGTGCTGACGGGTGGTCGAGTTTCTGTTTCAGCGCTTTAATCGCTTCGCTACTGGCCGCGCCGTTGCCGAGGGCCACAGCGAGATTGCGCAGCCAGCCTTCGTGTCCGGTGCGGCGGATCGGTGAACCGGCAGTCCGTTCCAGAAACGTGGCTTCATCCCAGCCAAAGAGTTCGATGAGATCGCCCTGATCGAGGCCGTGGCGCGGATGAAAGTCGGATTCTTCGGTCAGTCTGGCAAAACGGTTCCACGGACAGACCAGCTGGCAGTCATCACAACCGAAGATACGGTTGCCGATCAGCGGCCGCAGCGACAGCGGAATGGCGCCTTTCTGTTCGATGGTCAGGTAGGAGATGCAGCGGCGCGCATCGAGACGGTAGGGGGCAACAAAGGCGCGGGTCGGACAGATATCCAGACAGGCGCGGCAGCGGCCGCAATGATTCTCAGCCGGCGTTTCGTCAACCGGCAGCGGCAGGT
>CAYWUD010000327.1:0-3070 GCA_964461355.1 uncultured Pseudomonadales bacterium
AACGCCGCCTAACCGGAATGGCCGAGCCTCATCAGTCCAGCCCCTTTACAACGCATGCAGCACAGCGCAGGAGCTCAATACGCATGCGTCAGTAAATTTGCTCGCACCCAAGAAAAGATATTGTCCGAAGTTACCTTGCCGAATCGCAGAGGGCCCATACACTGAGCAGCACAGGCAAGCGAAAAAGTTCGAAGATGCCGGAGTGCATCTCGATAAGCTTCGCATCATGCATGCAGCAATGCTTTTGCGCGCCTTGAATATCGACCCTTACTCGATTGCCGAGGTGAATCATGGATAGACAGCAAAACCCTCTCGATCTGACTCTGGATTTCTACGGTTGGAAAACCCGGCCCGCTGCCATCAGGGCGTCATATTGCAACCCGATCATTGACGCACGCCTGAACTCGCGCAGCTAAACCACCCACAACCGGAGGATTCAGACATGATCAACAAACGGCTTACCCGTATCGACTCGCTCTCATCCCTGCAGTGGTGGGCGGGTTTCGATCGCGAGGATCTCAACCGCAAGGCACCGATCAAGCAGCAACGCAATCAGCACGACTGCCTCTGCTGGCCTTACTACAACGTGTGATCCCGACACCCATAAAAAAACCGTATCCTGGATACGGTTTTTTTTGCGTCAATGGCGCAGTCGGCGCCCATATCGCCCGACCATCCGCCCCCGTTTGGGGCGCTCAATCGCCAGACTGACCTTCAGCGCCCGCCCGGAAAGCTCCGCCCCATCGGCCGTCAGCGCCTGTTGCATCGCCCCTTCTTCGGCAAAGGAAACAAAGCCGAATCCCCGCGAGCGTCCGGTTTCGCGGTCGATCACGATACGGGCATCGACCACGGTACCGAAGCGGGAAAAAAAGGTTTTCAGATCGGCCTCGTCGGCCTTCCAGGCCAGATTGCCGATATAGATCTTGTGCTGCAGTCGCATGAGCTTGAGTCCATCCCTGATCGGCCCCGCATCGCCGGGAGCCTGCTGACATTCTAAGGCAGTCTAGCAGAGCTCTGTGCGCCTGCCGGGCCGATACCGAATCCGAACGGCGGTAAATACGTGCAGTTTCCCCCGAGGATCTCTGTACAATGCGCCGTTCATCTCAGCGCGCCTGGCTTTATTTCTCGGACACGTACGGAAAGCGGGGCTCGCTTGCCCAATCGTTGGGCTTCACACAGGTCGCACAGACTGGTGCGACTGCAACACAGGTAGTACCCCATGCAAGCTTCCGAATGCCCCTTCCGTGACCTGGGCCTCGCGGACACGATTCTGCGCGCCCTTGAAGACCTCGGCTATAAAGAGCCCTCTGCGATCCAGGCTGAAAGCATCCCGCTGCTGCTCGAAGGCAAGGACCTCCTTGGCCAGGCCCAGACCGGTACCGGCAAGACCGCAGCCTTCGCCCTGCCGCTGCTGCAGCGCCTGCAGCCCGACCTCAAGCAGCCGCAGCTGCTGGTACTGGCACCGACCCGCGAACTGGCGATCCAGATGTCTGAGGCCTTTGAAACCTTTGCCCGCTATATGCACGGCGTCAACGTGATGGCGGTCTACGGCGGTCAGTCGATGGGTATCCAGCTCGGTCAGCTGCGCCGCAACCCGCAGATCATCGTCGGCACCCCCGGCCGTCTGATGGATCATATCCGTCGTGGCTCGATCTCTCTGTCCGGCATCCGGGCCGTCGTGCTGGATGAAGCCGACGAGATGCTGAAAATGGGCTTTATCGACGATATCGAGTGGATTCTGGAGCAGACCCCGGCGGAACGTCAGACCGCCCTGTTCTCTGCCACCATGGCCAGCAACATCCGTCAGATCGCCCTGCGCCACATGCGCGACCCGCAGGAAGTGAAGATCAAGAGCAAGACCGCCACCAACAGCACCATCGAGCAGCTGTACTGGCCGGTTGCCGGGCTGCCCAAGCTCGAAGCCCTGAGCCGTATCCTCGAAGTGGAAGAGACCGACGGTGTCATCATTTTCGTGCGCACCAAGAACAGCACCGTGGAAGTGGCGGAACAGCTGGAAAGCCGTGGCTATGCCAGTGCCGCCCTGCACGGTGACATGACCCAGCAGATGCGTGAGCGCACCATCGAAAAAATGAAAGCCGGTCAGCTCGATATTCTGGTGGCGACCGATGTTGCCGCCCGCGGTCTGGACGTCGAACGCGTCAGTCACGTCATCAACTTTGATATCCCCTTCGATACCGAAGCCTATGTCCACCGTATCGGCCGTACCGGGCGTGCGGGGCGTACCGGGCGTGCGATCCTGTTCGTGACCCGTCGCGAGCGCCGCATGCTGCAGCTGATCGAACAGGCAACCCGCCAGAAGATCGCCACCCTGGAACTGCCGGCGCGCGAACTGATCACCCAGAAGCGCATCACCAAGCTGCAGGACCGCGTACAGGAACTGATCAGCGGTGATGATATGGCCTTCTTCCAGGAAGTCGCCGGCCAGCTGCAGAGCAACCTCGAGATCGACGAAAGCACCCTCTGTGCCGCCCTTCTGGGTCTGGTACAGCAGGAACGCCCGCTGCGCCTGCCGGCCGACCCGAAGCCGGCCAGCTTCCGTGAACGCGACAACTTCCGCGAGCGCGATTCAGCCCCGCGCGCCGACCGCGAACGCCGCCAGCGCCACTCCGATATTCCGATGCACAGCTACCGCATCAATGTCGGCCGCAAGCATGGCATCAACCCGGGCAATATCGTCGGCGCCATCGCCAACGAAGCCCAGCTGGAAAGCCGCTACATCGGCCATATCCGCCTGCACGAACACTACAGCACCGTGGACCTGCCGGCTGAGATGCCGCACGAGCTGCTGCTGCAGCTGCAGCAGATCCGTCTGTGCGGTCACCCGATGCAGATCGAACGTCTGAACGAGCGCCTCAGCGAACGCGCCGGCCGGCCGCCGCGTCAACCGCGCAACCCGGCACGCGGCAAGCCGCGTCGTGGCAAGCCGCCGGTACGTAACTGAGTCCCGCGCAACAGAAGGCCCGCAGGAGCGGGCCTTTATGTTTTGTCGGCACAGATCGGCGAGACTGGCGCACACAATGACAACACCAGAGTCGAGAAAACACACCAT
>CAYWUD010000328.1:0-3070 GCA_964461355.1 uncultured Pseudomonadales bacterium
GACAGCAGGAGCGCTGTGACACCGTGATCTGAACACTGAACCCGAGGGGGAATTAGCATGAAGCATGTAGTCAAGGGCCTTCTGGCCGCCGCAACTCTGAGCCTGATCGGCACCGCGCAGGCGCTGGACCTGCCCAAGCAAAGCTACCTGCCGGTAACGCTGGCCCAACAGCTGGCGAGCGAAACCCTCGACGCCTGTAGCGCCGACGGCTACAACGTCAGTGTGGCGGTAGTGGATAACCAGGGCGTACTGAAGGCGCTGCTGCGTGCCGACAAGGCGGGCCCGCACACCGTGGAATCGAGCCGCAAGAAGGCGTTCACCGCCGCCAGCCTGGGTGCACCGACCGGCAAGTTTGCCCAGATGATCGGTGAAAAGCCGTTCCTGGCCGGTTTGCGTGACATGGACCCGGACATGCTGATCCTCGGTGGCGGGCTGCCGATCGTGGTGGACAACGAGCGCATCGGCGGAATCGGTGTCGGTGGTGCACCGGGCGGTCATCTGGACGAAGCCTGTGCGCAGAAGGCACTGGACAAGCTGCTCAAATAACCGTTTCGGGCAGAAACGGGCCGGCCTGTGCGCCGGCCTTTTTTATGCGGCAACGCTACCGGGTATTGGCCGGTAAGTGCGTATTGTTTGAACAGTGCGAAGTCTCTAACCTTTGTCGGTCAGTATTTCGTATTCGGACGCAGCGTCCGGATTATCCTTGTCTCCCGATCTTGGTATTCATTTGCTGCCGGTTACGCGGGTTCGAACCCCATGCCGCGCGGGTGTGTGCAAAGGTCTGCAGTTATCAGTAGGGGGTACGTGTGGATTTCAGTCAGACCTATCTGCAGGAAGAGGGCCGCGAACAGGCACGTCGTGCGTTGATCGCTTCTCTGGCCGATCTGGCCGCATTGCCCGATGCCCGGGAACGCGAGTCCTGTGCCCTGCTCGACGAGATGGCGCAACTGATGCTGACCGCACGCGGCACCCTTGAACCCCATCCGCTGGATCGCGGCTGTACCCGCCGATACCTCGAGCGCATGGTCGAACTCGGACTCGATGAAGCCGAAGCCCGCTGTGGATTGCTGGGGCCGGCCGTGGTGCGCGGCATGATCCTGCACTTCGACCCGCAGTCCGGTTGCTCCATTCTCTTTCCCCAGGGGCAGAACGTGCGCCTGCACTGACAGGGCCACGCATGGCAAAAGGGCGCTACGGCGCCCTTTTTTGTCTGCCGACCTGCTCGCCTGAGGCCAACGACAGTCGGCACGGGTATAATCAGAAACCTGCTTTTTTGACGGTCCAGCCTCCGATGATTGCACCTCTTTATGCCGATCAGGGCATCGATCCTGCCTACCGTGATTTTCTCGAAGCTCTGGCTGCAACGGCCTTTGCCGGTGAAGTGCGTACCGATTATGCCAGTCGCGTGGTGCTGGCCACCGACAACTCCATCTACCAGTGGCTCCCCGAAGCCGTGGTCTTTCCGCGCTCTGCCGAGGACGTGCAGGAGATCGGGCGCTTGCTGGCGGAACGACGGTTTCACGGTATCAAGGTGGCCCCTCGGGGGGGCGGTACCGGAACCAACGGACAGGCGCTGACCCCGGGCCTGGTGGTCGACTGCTCGAAGTACCTGAACCGGATTCTGGAGATCAATGTTGCCGAGGGCTGGGCGCGGGTCGAACCGGGCGTGGTCAAGGATCAGCTGAACGAGGCGCTCAAGCCCCACGGGCTCTTTTTTGCGCCCGAGCTCTCAACCAGTAACCGGGCCACCATCGGCGGCATGATCAGTACCGATGCCTCGGGGCAGGGGTCCTGCCTGTACGGCAAGACCCGCGACCACGTTCAGGACGTGACGCTGATTCTGGCCGATGGCCAGGCGATCAACGCGGGCCGTTTTGCCCCGCCGGCGTTCGGCGCCGGTTCGAAGCGGCAGCATCGTCTGCTGCAGGCGCTCGATGCCTTGGAGGAGGCGCATCATGATGCGATTGTGGCAGGATTCCCAAGGCTCAACCGCTGTCTGACCGGTTACGATCTGGCGCATCTTCGTACTGATGCGGGTGAGGTGGATCTGGCCAGCCTGATCTGTGGCGCCGAAGGCACACTGGGTTTTATCGTCGAGGCGAAAATCCGTGTGCTGCCGATTCCCAAAGCGGCCGCGCTGGTGGCGGTACGCTACGACAGTTTCGCTGCCGCACTGGCCGATGCGCCGCGCCTGATGGCGGCGCGCCCGGGATCGATCGAGACGATCGACTCGCGCGTGCTGGGACTGGCGATGCAGGATCTGATCTGGGCCGATGTCGAGGCCTATATTCCAACCGAAACCAGCCTGCGTGGTCTGAATCTGGTCGAGTTTGTCGGCGATACGCCCGAACAGGTGGCGGAGGCGCTTGCGCGCCTGACCGCTACGCTGGGCGCCGGCGGTCATGGGCGCCTCGGATTCTGTGTGGCCGATCAGCCGGCTGCGATCAGCAGGATCTGGGCGATGCGCAAGAAGGCTGTCGGTCTTCTGGGGCGCGCCGAAGGTGAAGCGCGGCCGCAGCCCTTTGTCGAAGATACCGCGGTCCCGCCGGAGCATCTGGCCGATTACATCATGGAGTTTCGCGCGCTGCTCGATCGCGCCGGCGTCAGTTACGGCATGTTCGGCCATGTGGATGCCGGTGTTCTGCATGTGCGTCCGGCGCTCGACATGAAACAGCCGGCGCATGTGGCGCTGATTCGCTCGATTTCCGATCAGGTGGTGACGCTGACGCAGAAATACGGCGGGCTGATCTGGGGCGAACATGGCAAGGGGGTGCGTTCAGAATATGCCCCGGCGTTTTTCAAGGCGCTATATCCGCTGCTGGAAGAGATCAAGGGGCTCTTCGATCCCTATAACCAGCTCAATCCCGGCAAGATTGCGGCGCCGCCCGGCTCGACCGAGGGGCTGCTGAAGATCGATCAGGTGCCGCTGCGCGGTGATCAGGATCGCCAGATTCACGCGCCGCTCTGGCAAAGCTACGGTGAAGCGATGCACTGCAACTGCAATGGCCTCTGATTACATTACAGTCCGGCGGCGCAGATGTGCCCGACCTATAAGGTCCGGCGCGATCGT
>CAYWUD010000329.1:0-3067 GCA_964461355.1 uncultured Pseudomonadales bacterium
TGAGCACAAAGGGCTGGCCGACAATATGAATCCAGCGCTGCTGCAGCTTCTGCTGCTCGCCCTGGGGAATGCTTTCCAGTGCCTTGTTCAGCAGCGTATTGAGAATCGGCCAGTCACTGCGACTGCCGAAGCGGTAATCGAACTCGAAGCCGACCTTACCCGGTGCGACGCGCAGGTTGGTGATCTTGTTCTTCTCGATCAGATAGCTGGCACTGGCAAGATCCGTAACCACGGCATCTATAGGCCCTACCGACACCTGGCGCAGAGCATCGGCCAGCGTCGGCACCTCGACAAACTCGATACCACGGTAATTGGCCTGCAGGAAGGCACTGATTTCATGGCCCGGCAACAGCCCGACCCGAAGCCCGCTGAGCTGCTGGATCTGGTTCAGATGACTGTCGGAGTTGCGCGTAATCATGACCGCCGAGCCACTGACAGAGGGCTGGGAGACATCGATATATTGCGAGCGGGTTTCCGAGCGCAGGGTCGGCATCAGGATATCGGCGCCGCGTTCGCGCATCATCTGCAGCGCCTCCTTGCGACTGGCGACTTCGATAAACTGAAAACGCACCCCGAGCCGGCGCTCGAACGCTTTCAGGTAATCGACCGCCAGCCCCTTGACGCCACGATCACCGGCCATCACCAGCGGCGGCGTGGTGCTGTCGGTAACGACGCGCAGCACCGGGTGCTCGGCCAGCCAGCCAAGCTCCTCATCCGACAGCGCCAGCGGAATTTCGGCCCGGGTAAAGAAGCGCTCTTCAGGGCGCTCGACCCAGCGCGCCTCGAGTGCCGCCCACTCGGCCTGGGTAATGGCTGCCAGACCCTGATTGATCCGTGCCAGCAGCTCCTCCTGCCCCGGCCCGACGGCGGCTACCAGACGCTCGAGACGATCGAACTCCGAATGACGCACCACATCGTCCTGCAGGCCGAAACGCTGCAGCAGCTGATTGAGAATCAGCGGTTCGGCCACCACGGCGCTGACCTCACCCTGCAGCAACCCCTTCAGCAGCTGATCGGCATTGGCATAAAACCGGGGCTCGACCTCGGGCAGCAGCGAACGGATATAGTCGGACGACGCACTGAAACCGATGACCCCAACCGGCTGACCCTGCAGAGTCTCAAGCTGCAGATCGGGCGTGCGCATCGGGTCGTAATACAGCGCGCTGGCCATGCTGTAGAACTCCTGCGACAGGCCGTAGTTGGCCAGTCCTTCCGGCGCCGCCACCAGTCCGGCATGCAGGTCGACCTGACCGGATGCCAGCGCTTCGAGCGCCTCATCCCAGCTGCTGATGCGAAAACGGATCGGCGTCTGGGTCTTCTGCCCCCACAGCCGCCACAGATCAACCAGCATACCGGCGGCCTGTCCGCGCGGCGTCATAAAGGCCAGCGGCTGCAGATCGACCGGCAGGGCGATCACCAGCCCGCCTTCGGCCGCGGCCTCGTAATCGAGGAACCAGTTGCCGATCAGCGCATTGCGCTGGGCCCAGCTGATCTGATCAAACTTCGCCTGCACCCGGCGCGCCAGTCCCTTGCGCTTGGGCGCAATACCGGCATTGAGGGTCTGACTGAACAGTGATTCGACATGTCGCTCAAACTGGTGCCCCATACCCTGGCGGGCCAGCTGATAGCGCAGTTGGGAGCTGTCACCCAGCAGCAGATCAAGCTCGCCAAGATCGGCCGCCTCAACCAGACGCGCGGCATCGACATAACGGCGCAGGGGAATATCCGGAGCTTCCTCACGCAACCAGGATTCGCTGGCACTGCCACGCACGACACCGACCGGCATGCGCGCCTTGAGGAGTTCATCGACCGACATCGCCAGCTCCTTGCGACTGAAGAGCTGAACGTCGACCTGGCCGATCTGAAACTGGTTGGGCCAGCGCTGCTGACAGCGCTCATGACAGGGCGGAATCGCCGCCAGCAACTCGACCTGCCCGCGCGCCAGAGCAACCTGAGCCTTGGCTTCACTGTAGGGCTCGAACTGCAGCGCCGTGCCGCTCTGCTTGGCCCAGGCACGCCAGAGGTCGATCACCAACCCGGCAGGGCGCCCGCCTTCATCCTGAAACTGGTATGGAGCCTGATCCTTGAGATAGGCCACCCGCAGACTTTCACCCGCCCATCCCGGCTGAGCAACCATCCACAGCAACGCACTCAATACAATCGATGTAGCAATCTGACGCATAGGAACAACAACTCGACGCGGCCGCCGGCAAACCGCTTATAAAAAGGAAAGAACGGGCGTTAAGAGCAGCGATTGTACTGGGATCATCGACAGCCGGCCATCATCCTGCGTCCATTGTCAGAACCCGCGCACTGTTGCGCCCGCCCCGCACCTCGATCCGCTACACACATAAACAAAACAAAATTGAGGCTTTGCTTACAATAACAAACGGTTACAGTTTTGTTGCGCCGCATTCAGCAAACATTCATTTAGAATGCCGCCCCGAAATTGCCTGTTTGATGAATTTAACCTCCTTTTTGCCGCCGAACGTTCGACCGCATGGAATGCATCCGAACCTGGCGCGGATGCACAAAGACACAATTTATCGAACGACGTTACACAGACACAGCCCGGCGACCCTGCGCCAGAGCTGTGCAAGCCAACCCTCAGGTGCCCTATGCCAAGCTTTCGACTGAACACCTTCCGGCTGCCGACAGCCGCTCTGCTTTCCATGGGAGCGCTGATCAGCGCTCAAGCCCAGGCTTCCGGTTTCGCCCTTAACGAACAAAGCGTCAGCGGTCTGGGTAGCGCCTATGCCGGTCGCGCGGCGATCGCCGAAGACGCCACCACCGTATACGGCAACCCGGCCGGCATGACCTATCTGGAGGGCGCCAACCTCTCCGGCAGCATGATCTACATCCATGCCAGCAGCGATATCACCGACCTTGGCAGCAGCAACAGCGGCACCACCGACGGCGACATGGTTCCGGGCACGGTGATTCCGAGTCTGTTCTATACCCAGCAGCTCGACGACAAATGGTCTGTGGGCCTGGGCATCTACGCCCCCTTCGGCCTGGCTACCGAATACGAAAGCAGCTTTGTCGGCCGCAACCACGCCCTCGACAG
>CAYWUD010000330.1:0-3056 GCA_964461355.1 uncultured Pseudomonadales bacterium
CCGGCAAGAACTTCGTCAACCCGGCTCTGGCGGGGCGTGCGTTCCTGTTCTTCGCCTATCCGGCACAGCTTTCCGGCGATGCGGTCTGGACGGCTGTTGACGGTTTCTCCGGTGCAACACCGCTCAGCCTGGCGGCCCATGGCGGCGTCGAGGCGATTATCGGCAGCGGCACCTCATGGCTGGATGCCTTTTACGGCACCATTCAGGGCAGTGTCGGTGCAACATCCACTCTGGCAGTGCTGATCGGCGGTCTGGTGCTGATGGCAACCGGCATTGCCCAGTGGCGCATTATTCTGGGCGTCTTTGTCGGCATGGTGGCAACCAGCCTGCTGTTCAATGCCGTCGGTTCCGACACCAATGCGATGTTTGCATTGCCCTGGTACTGGCACCTGGTGCTGGGTGGTTTTGCTTTCGGCATGTTCTTCATGGCAACCGATCCGGTATCGGCGGCTCTGACCAACGTCGGCAAGCTGTGGTTCGGTGCGCTGATCGGCCTGATGACCGTTCTGATTCGTGTGGTCAATCCGGCGTTCCCGGAAGGGGTGATGCTGGCGATCCTGTTCGCCAACCTGTTTGCACCGATGATCGATCACTTTGTTATCGAGCGTAACATCAAGCGTCGGGAGGCCCGCAGCCATGTCAGCTAGTCATAACGATTCAATCAAGAAAACCCTGATTGTCACCGTGCTGCTGTGTCTGGTGTGTTCGGTGGTGGTTTCGGCAGCGGCGGTCTTTCTGAAGCCGGTGCAGGAGCGCAACAAGCAGGCGGACATGCAGCGCAACGTGCTGGCGATTGCCGGCGTGCTCAACGACCGTCAGCCGCTTGCGGAGCAGTTTGCCCAGTTTGACGTCAAACTGGTGGATCTTCGCAGCGGACGTTTTACCGATGAGCTCGATGTCGAGCGTTTCGAGCAGCGTTCAGCCGCCAAGGATCCGGCACTGTCGAGCCTGATTCCTGCCAATCAGGACCAGGCCGGCCTGAAGCGTCGTTCCAACTTTACCAAGGTCTTCCTGCTCAAGGATCAGGGCGAACTCAAGACCATCGTTCTGCCGGTGCATGGCAAGGGCCTCTGGTCAACCATGTACGGGTTCCTGGCGCTGTCCGGTGATCTGAATACCGTGGTCGGGTTCGGCTTCTACGAGCAGGGGGAAACACCCGGACTCGGTGGTGAGGTCGACAACCCGAAATGGAAGGCCAAGTGGCCGGGCAAACAGCTGTTTGATGCCGAAGGCAATGCCGAGATCGAACTGGTCAAGGGCGCTGCTGATCCGAGCGGGGCACGGTTTGCGCACCAGGTCGATGGTCTGGCGGGTGCAACCCTGACCACCAACGGTGTTCAAAACCTGCTCGACTTCTGGATGGGCGAACAGGGCTATCGCACGTTCCTGAGCAACCTGAAAGCGGGGGAAGCCTGAGATGAGTGACATGCGCGAAACCTTGACCCAGCCGATCGTGGTCAATAACCCGATCGCGGTACAGATCCTCGGTATCTGTTCGGCACTGGCGGTGACCAGCTCCATGGAAGTGGCTCTGGTCATGTCGCTGGCCGTGACGGCGGTAACCGCTTTTTCCAACCTGGCCATTTCACTGATTCGCCACCATATCCCGAGCAGTATCCGGATCATCGTACAGATGACCATTATTGCCTCGCTGGTAATCGTGGTGGATCAGATTCTCAAGGCCTATGCCTTCAACATCAGCAAGCAGCTGTCGGTGTTTGTCGGTCTGATCATCACCAACTGCATCGTGATGGGGCGTGCCGAAGCCTTTGCCATGAAAAATCCGCCGCTGGAAAGTTTCATGGATGGCCTGGGTAACGGTCTGGGCTATGGCCTCTTGCTGATGAGCGTCGGCTTTATCCGGGAGCTGCTGGGTGCGGGCAAACTGTTCGGCGTGGAGATCCTGCCGCTGATTCAGGACGGTGGCTGGTACCAGCCCAACGGCCTGCTGCTGCTGCCGCCCAGTGCGTTCTTCCTGATCGGCCTGTTTATCTGGGGCCTGCGTACCTGGAAGAAATCCCTGGCCGAACGCGCTGACTTTACCCTGGCGCCGCAGAGCCACTCCAAGGAGGCCATGTAAATGTTCGAGCACTACATCAGCCTGGCGGTCCGGGCGATCTTTATCGAAAACATGGCGCTGGCCTTCTTCCTCGGCATGTGTACCTTCCTGGCCGTTTCCAAGAAGGTGCTGACAGCGCTGGGGCTGGGTGTGGCCGTTGTGGTCGTACTGGCGATTACGGTACCGGTCAACAACCTGATCTATCAGTCACTGCTCAAGGACAGTGTGCTGGTTGAAGGGGTGGATCTGAGCTTTCTGGGGCTTCTGACCTATATCGGCGTGATTGCGGCGATCGTGCAGATTCTGGAGATGGTTCTGGATAAGTACGTGCCGGCACTTTACAACGCACTCGGGGTCTTTTTGCCGCTGATCACCGTAAACTGCGCCATCATGGGGGCATCGCTCTTCATGGTACAGCGTGATTACACCTTCGGTGAGTCCGTAGTCTACGGTACCGGCGCCGGTATCGGCTGGGCGCTGGCAATCGTGGCGATGGCCGGCATTCGGGAAAAGCTCAAGTATTCCGATGTGCCCGAAGGGCTGCGCGGGATCGGCATTGTTTTCATCATTGCCGGTCTGATGTCCCTGGGCTTTATGTCCTTCTCCGGCGTACAGCTGTAACGCCGGTTCAATGGGGGAAAACATGGATAATCAAATCATTATTCTGGGTGTGCTGATGTTCACCGCCATCGTTCTGGCGCTGGTGTTCGTGATCATTGCGGCGCGCTCCAAGCTGGTCAGCTCCGGCGAGATCTCTATTGAGATCAATGACGAGGCTGATCGCACCGTAACCGCTCATTCGGGCGGGAAATTGCTGCAGACCCTGGCGGACGAGGAAATTTTCCTGTCTTCCGCCTGCGGCGGCGGTGGCTCCTGCGGTCAGTGCAAGTGCAAGGTCCTCGAGGGCGGCGGGCATATCCTGCCGACCGAAGAGAGCTTCTTCACCCGTCGTGAAGCGCGTGAAGGCTGGCGTCTGGCGTGTCAGGTGCCGGTCAAG
>CAYWUD010000331.1:0-1204 GCA_964461355.1 uncultured Pseudomonadales bacterium
GTCTTCGCTGTACGAGCTGGTGCTCGAGGGAATCGTGCTCTTTGTCGTGCTCTATCTCTATTCGGCGAAGGCGCGCCCGCGCATGAGCGTCTCGGGCCTGTTTCTGCTCGGTTACGGCAGTTTCCGCTTTCTGGTCGAGTTCGTGCGCCAGCCCGACCCGCAGCTCGGCTTCATCGCCTTCGACTGGCTGACCATGGGTCAGCTGCTGTCGCTGCCGATGATCCTCCTGGGGGCGTTGCTGATCGTTTGCGGGTATACTCGCCACCCCCTCGAGCAGGGGATGAATCGCGACGAGCGTGCCTGGCTGAAACGGCGCGCCCAGCAACACTAAGGGGGCTTCCATGCAGCAGTATCTGGATCTTCTGCGCCATGTGCGCGAGCAGGGGCAGTACAAGGGCGATCGTACCGGTACCGGTACCTACTCGGTGTTCGGCTATCAGATGCGCTTTGATCTGGCCCGGGGCTTTCCGCTGGTCACTACCAAGAAGTGCCACCTGCGCTCGATCATTCACGAGCTGCTCTGGTTCCTCAAGGGCGAGACCAATATCGCCTACCTGCACGAGCATGGCGTCAGCATCTGGGATGAATGGGCGACCCCCGAAGGTGAACTCGGCCCGGTATACGGCAAGCAGTGGCGCAGCTGGGAAGGTGCCGATGGTGCGGTGGTCGATCAGATCAGCTGGCTGATCGAGGAGCTCAAGACCAACCCCGATTCGCGCCGCCTGGTGGTCTCCGCCTGGAATCCGAGCGTGCTGCCCGATACCCGCTTCAGCCCGGACGAAAACGCCGCGCGCGGCAAGCAGGCGCTGCCGCCCTGTCACTGCCTGTTCCAGTTCTATGTGCAGAACGGCCGGCTCTCCTGCCAGCTGTATCAGCGCAGCGGCGATATCTTCCTCGGCGTACCGTTCAATATCGCCTCCTATGCACTGCTGACGCTGATGCTGGCGCAGGTGGTGGGGCTTGAGCCGGGTGAATTTATCCACACCCTGGGCGATGCCCATCTGTATTCGAATCACCTCGAGCAGGCCGATCTGCAGCTTTCGCGCGCGCCGTTCCCGCTGCCAGGCATGAAGCTCAACCCCGCGGTGACGGATCTTTTTGCCTTCCGTTTCGAAGACTTCGAGCTCTGCGATTACCAGTGCCATCCGGGCATCAAGGCGCCGATCGCGATTTAAGCGCTCCTGCCTGACCGACGCAGCCCCGC
>CAYWUD010000331.1:1214-3047 GCA_964461355.1 uncultured Pseudomonadales bacterium
AAATGCTGCTCGTTCATGATGGGCCACTCCCATAAAGAATGGGCTTATGGTCTTAGAGTCACAAACGAGCAACAGAGTTCTGGGACATAGCCTTTTTGTTGGCAGACAATGGGGGCCGTGCTCTTGATCTGTATCAGGCGCGAAGGCGCGGGGAGCCGACCATACTGGAACAATGGTTATTGCAGGGAGGTGCAATCATGCAGCGTAAAAGTTGGTTTCTGACGGGACTGTTGGTGACCTGCCTCGGGGCGCAGGCCGCACCGCCGGCCGGGTGTCCCTTTCTGAACGAGAAGATCGAGCTCAGTGAAGCGCAGCAGGTAGAGATTCAGCAGCTGATGGATGCGCACCGCGCGCAGATGCAGCAGCTGCATGAGCAGATGCGCCAGCAGATCGAAACGGTGCTGACCCCCGAACAGCAGGCCCTGATCGAGGAGTCGGACTGGTCGATGGGGCCGAAGGGGCGCGGCCCGGATGGCGAGCCCGGGGCACGTCCGCGCGGCCCCGGCATGGGCATGTTCCGAAGCGGCGCCGGCTGCTGGTGGATGGGCGGCGAGAAGCCCGCCCCGAGCGACGAGTAGCGGTCCTTCAGCCCCTCAAAAAACCCGCCGAGGCGGGTTTTTTGATGGGTTGTGAATGGCCTTAGTGGCCGGATTTGAAGGAGGCCCACTGGCGGTTGACCTGACGCTTGAGCTTGCGCGGCAGTTCCTTGAAGAAATACAGCCGCTCGAAGGTCTCGGCATCCGGGTAGACCCCCGGATCCTGAGCAAGCTCCGGATCGATCAGGGTCTTGGCGCCATCGACCGCCGAGGCGTAGCCGATGTAATCGACGATTTTCGCATTGTTGGCCGGGTCGAGGATGAAGTTTAGGTAGGCGTGAGCGGCGTCCTTGTGCGGCGCGTCTGCCGGGATAGCGAGCATGTCGAACCAGACGCCGGCGCCTTCGCGCGGGATCTGATAGGCCACTTCGATGCCGTTGCCGGCTTCCTCGGCGCGGTCGGTAGCCTGCAGCATGTCACCGGACCAGCCGACTGCGGCACAGATCTCGCCGTTGGCCAGATCACTGATCACCTTGGCGGACTGGAAGTAGCGGATATAGGGGCGCACTTTAGCCAGCTGGGCAAAGGCGGCCTCGTAATCGGCACTGTCGGTGGTATAGGGGTCCTTGCCCTGATAGGCCAGCACGGCCGGCAGCACTTCGGTGGGCGCATCGATAAAGGCAACGCCGCACTGGGCCAGTTTTTCCATATTGGCCGGCTCCAGCACCAGTGCCCAGCTGTCGACAGGTGCGTCTGCGCCGAGCACCTCGGCAATCTTGGCCGGGTTATAGCCGATGCCGGTGGTGCCCCAGGTGTAGGGAATACCGTACAGATTGTCCGGGTCGATCTCTTCGGCCAGCATCTGCATCATCTTCGGGTTCAGCTCATGCCAGTTCGGCAGCAGGCTCTTGTCGAGCTTGGCGTAGACGCCGGCACGAATCTGCGGCTGGAAAAAATCGTGGGACGGCGAAACAACGTCGTAACCGCTGCGGCCCGAGAGCAGCTTGGATTCGAGTACCTCGTTGCTGTCGAAGACGTCATAGACCACCTCGATACCGGTGCTCTGGGTGAAGTCGGCATTGGTGGTCGGGCCGATATAGTCGGTCCAGTTGTAGACATAGACCTGCCCGGCGGCATGTGCGCCAAGCGCCGTGCAGCAAAGGCCCAGAGAAAGCAGTGTACGCAGGGACATGAATTCGATTCCTCAAGGGGCAGGCGCTGGCGCCTGCCGATGACAGGGGGCGATCAGTGGCCGTTGACGAATTGGGGCCACAACCGGTTGAGTAGCGGTTTCACC
>CAYWUD010000332.1:0-3037 GCA_964461355.1 uncultured Pseudomonadales bacterium
ATCGATCTGATGGATCAGCCGCGCTCCGCTACTCCCCAGCGTTACCGCACTGCTGCGCAGCTGCCCCAGCGTCTCGCCCAAATGGTCGGTGAGCCGAAAGGGCGTGGTCACCGCCTGTAGGCTGATCGCATCAACCCCCACGCTGGCCAGCGCCAACAACTCGGGCTCGGCGCCCGCCCCCGGATCCTTCCACACCAGCAGGTGCTGATAGACGCTGTCGCCGCTGTCGATAAACCCGTTACCGTCCTCATCGAATGCGGCCAGCTCGGCAAAGCCCTGCCCCGTTTGCGCACCAAAGAGCTCGCTGCCGTTATTGATCACCCCATCGCCGTTGCGATCCAGCGCCAGCAGGCCATAACCTGCCCCCAGCCGCGGAATCAGCTCCTCGACGCCGTCACTGCTCAGATCGAAGGCAAAGCGCTCGTCGGCAAGGCTCAGAGGCGCATCCTCAAGCTGGAGCACCAGCGGGTCCTGCAGACGCACATCACGCCAGACCTCAGCCTCCAGGGCGCGCTCGAGTCTGAGTTCGACATCAAAGGCACGCACGTCCCCTGTATCGGTGCGCACCGCTCCGGTAAAACGCGCATTCAGGGTTTCACGCTCGCTGATGCGCTCCTGCAGCTTGAGCCGCGCGGCGCCCGCCAACGGCGGTGCTGCCTCCGCCGGGGCCGGCGCAGCGTCGGCGGTGAGATCAAGTGTCGCGGACGCCGACAGCGCCGCCATCACCGGGTGCGAGGGAAACTGATCGGGCGCCAGCAACAGCGGCTGCGGCTGCAGCCGGATCGGCCGGCCGGTCAGCTGCTCGAGGGTGCTGGCCAGAAGACGCAGCTGCCAGCTCTGCTCTTCCAAGAACTCATCGAGCGGATTGCGGTTGATCTTGAGCGTGCTGGGCGCCGGCGGCAGTCGGCTGATCTCGAGCAGATTCTGCCGGCTGAGCGGTGGCGACTCGTCCGGGCGTTCGCTGCGCCCGGTGGCGGTCGTCTCGCGTGGTGCTCGCTCGACCTGCCAGCGCTGCGCACGCTGCTGCTCAAGCCGATGCTGCACCTCAACATGCTGACTGGCCTGCAGGATCTTCATCCCTGGCTACCTCCCGAGCACGGAACTTTAGAAGGGTATCGGCCAACCTGTACGGATTTTGATCAACTTTACATTTGTTCCACTGCCTGGCGCAGCGGCCACCAGCGCCCGGGCAGCTCGGCCCTCAGGTACTCCGCCAGCAGGGTACGCAGCGCCTGCTGCGCCGCCTTCTGCCCGGGCAGCCCCAGCCGGCGGGCCACCTCCGGCCAGCCCAGCCCTGCATCCAGTTTCAGTTCGAGCAGCTCAAGCAGGGCCTGCGACTGTGGATAACCGGCGCGCAGCGTCTGCTGCAGAGCTTCGAACTCCGCCGCCAGCGTCTCGAAGGCTCGCTGGCCCACGGCAAAACCGATCAGATCGAGCCAGCGCTGGCGCGCCGCAAACAGCGGCCGGGGTGCCGCACACAGCCCCTGATGCAGCGCCGCATGGAGCGCGGGTTCAAGCACCTGCACCCGCGGCGGCCAGTGGCCGGCAAAGCGGGCCGCAGCCGCCCGAGCCAGACTCTGCCCTCGGGCGCTGAGTCCCTGTAGCACCTGCAGGGTATAGGTGCCCGAACAGGCGTCACGGGCCACCCCCAGCCGTACCGGGGCAAAGCCAAGGCGCTGCCAGAAGCTGACCAGATCGGCACTGGCGGCGAAGCTGGTGCCGACCCAGTCGGCGCCATCGGTGCGGGCTGCGGCCACGATGGCGCGCACCAGCTGCTGGCCGATACCGTGGCGCTGCCAGGCTTCAGCCACCGCGATCCGCATGATTCGGCGTCCGCGCTGACGCGGCGCCAGCAGCCAGCCCCCGTGCGCGGCCAGCGACTGGGCCAGCAGATGACCGCGCGGGCGCCGCCGTCCCGCCCAGATCGACCGGGCCAGATCCGGGTGAAACCGCCTTCCTGGGTGACCAGCGCGGTCGCCACCACCCGATCGCCGGCGCACAGCAGCCAGATCGACTGATCGGGGTTGTCCAGCAGCTGGCGCAGGTCGTTGGGACTGGTCTGATAGTGCGCCTGCACCAGCAGGCCGAACAGCTCGGCCAGCAGCGCCTCGTTCTCGCCAAGCTCCGCCGCGCTGACACAGCGAAGCTGCAGTGCCGTCGCCGCCGCATAGGCCGGCGCCCGCGGTTCGGCATCGAGCAGCAGGGCACGAAAGCTCAGCGCCTCCAGAGGGTCGTGCCGGCTCCAGCGAATCGGCTGCTGCAGCGGCAGCGTCTGCCAGCCCGGGGTGCGGGCATCGAGTACACGACGAAAGCGCACGGCAAAACCGCGCCCGGTGCCTTCGTAGCCATGCACGGTGGTGGCAAACAGGATGCGCCGCCCCTGCTGGCGCTCGAGCAGCGCGGTCAACATCGGCACCGGCAGGGCCGCGGCCTCATCGACCAGAATCAGATCGGCCGCAGCCTCTTCGGCCAGCAGGGCGTCGGGGGCGACAAAGCAACAGCAGCCGGCTTCGGTCTGCAGCGGCGCCTCGGGCGCCAGCCCCAGACGGCGGCGTGCCAGCGCCAGCGCCGATGCCACCGCATCCTTGCGCGGCGCAGTCAGACACAGGCGGAGCGGCGCCAGGGCATCCCTATCGGCCACCGACGCCAGCGGCTGCCCCTGCAGCAGGGCGGCGATATAAAGCCCGAGGGTCGCGGACTTGCCGCGCCCGCGATCGGCCACCAGCACCTGGGGCGCGCACCCGTCGGCCAGAGCCTGCAGGGCACGCTGCTGATCCGCGCCGAGGCAGCCGTTGTCATCGGGCCGGGGTACGGCTTCCGGTGCCAGTGCTCCGGGCAAAAGCGGCAGGACGGCGCGCCGGTGCCAGTGCACCACGGCAGGGTCTGCTTCGAGCAGGCGCTCGAGGCGCTGCAGAAAATGACCGGCCAGAGACTCGGGGGCATGGGGCCAGGGGGTAATGCGCCGGTAATCGGGGTCGGCAAACGTGCTCCACTGCTCGGGGGTGATCAGCAGCAGCAGCCCGCCGGCGACCAGCGT
>CAYWUD010000333.1:0-2782 GCA_964461355.1 uncultured Pseudomonadales bacterium
AGCAGTGCCAAGAGCAGCGCAGCGGTGTCCATGCCGGCGACGCTCGGGATGACCCGGCGCAGAGGAATCAGCAGCGGGTTGGAGGCCTTGACGACCAGCTGCGAGATCGGGTTGTAGAAGTCGGCACGTACCTGCTGCAGCAAGAAGCGCAGCAGGATGGCGAGAATATACAGGCTGGCGGCGGTCTGGATCAGAAAGCTGATCGGATTGGCAAAGGCTTCGGACATGCTTCCCCCGGTTGTTGCACATGTGTGGACCGGCAGAGGCCGGCCCATCCTTGTTAGTTACCCAGCTGCTCGGCAAGTTCCACGGAGCGCCGATCGGCAGCGGCCAGTGCCTGCTCTACGAGTTCGCGCAGGCCACCTTCTTCAAAGCGGTTCAGCGCCTGCTCGGTGGTGCCGCCCGGAGAGGTGACACGACGGCGCAGCTCGGCCACATCGACATCGCTCGCCTGAGCCATGCGTGCGGCGCCCAGTGCGGTCTGCAGGGTGAGCTGGGATGCAACCGAACGCGACAGGCCGAGTTTTTCGCCGGCATCGATCATCGCTTCCATCAGCAGGAAGTAGTAGGCCGGACCGCTGCCGGACACCGCGGTCACCGCATCGAGTTCGCGCTCCTGTTCGACCCAGAGGGCGATGCCGACGGCGGCCAGAATGTCCTCGGCCTGTGTGCGCTGTGCCGCGCTGACCGATTCAGTCGCATACAGGCCGCTCGCTCCGGTGCGGGTCAGCGCCGGGGTGTTGGGCATGCAGCGTACGATCGGCAGATTGCCGCCACTCCAGAGATCCAGACTGGTGCAGTTGATACCGGCGGCGATCGAGATCAGCAGCGGGCGCTGCTGTTGCAGGGCCGGAGCCAGTTCGCCGAGCACAACCTTGAGCACCTGCGGTTTGACCGCAAGGATGACGATATCACTGCTGGCGACCGCTGCGTTGTTGTCGTCGCTGGTGCGAATGCCGAACTCCTGCTGCAGAGCCTGCAGGCGTTCCAGGCTGAGATCGGTGGCGCAGATGCGCTCGGGCGCGTAGCCCTGTTGCACCAGACCGCCGATCAGCGCGCTGGCCATATTGCCGGCGCCGATAAAGGTAATGCTGGGTTGGCTCATGTGGCGTTCCTGTCGTTGAAGTCGGTCAATGGGCGTAGTTGCGGGCGCCGAAGATGGCGGTGCCGATGCGTACCCAGGTAGCACCTTCAGCGATGGCCGCTTCCAGGTCATCGGTCATGCCCATCGACAGGGTGTCGAGCGGGGCGTCCGGCAGCAGCTGCTGCAGTTCGCTCAGCGCTGTTGCCAGTGTTCTGAAGGCCGTGTGCTGGATTTCGGTGTCGTCGGTGGCCTGGGGAATGGCCATCAGCCCGCGCAGACGCAGATTGGGGTATTGATGGACCGCTTTTGCCAGCGCCGGCAGTTCAGTCAGCGTGACGCCGGATTTGCTCGCTTCACCGCTGACATTGACCTGCAGACAGACATTCAGCGGTGCCAGGTGCTCGGGGCGTTGTTCGCTGAGACGGCGGGCGATCTTGTCACGCTCGAGGCTGTGCAGCCAGTCGAAATGCTCAGCGATCGGGCGGGTCTTGTTCGATTGTACCGGGCCGATAAAATGCCAGCGGATGTCGTCCAGATGGGCCAGCGCTTGAATCTTGTCGAGCGCATCCTGCAGGTAGTTTTCACCGAAGTCGCGCTGGCCGGCATCGTAGGCGGCCTGTACCATTTCGGCCGGTTTGGTCTTGCTGACCGCCAGCAGCTGCACGGCGTCTTCGGGGCGTCTGGCCTCGGCACAGGCGGCGTCGATTCGTGCACGGACTTGGCAAATGTTGTCTGCTATCGTTGACATGGGCGGTGACCGGAAAATTGGAAGTAGTGGAACTGCGCAGAATCCATGCTCAAGGCCGCTGTAGGCGCGCTGAGTGGACTGTTTCTACGTCCCGCGTCAGTTATTTTACATGGGATTGGGTACTTGGGGAGTCTTGATGGATATCACCGAACTGCTGGCCTTCAGCGTGAAACAGGGCGCATCGGACCTGCACCTGTCGGCCGGCCTGCCGCCGATGATCCGTATTGATGGTGACGTGCGTCGCATCAATCTGCCGGCACTGGAGCATAAACAGGTCCACAGCCTGATTTATGACATCATGAACGACAAGCAGCGCAAGGACTTCGAAGAGTTCTGGGAAACCGACTTTTCTTTCGAAGTGCCTGGCGTCGCCCGTTTCCGGGTCAACGCCTTCAACCAGAACCGCGGTGCCGGTGCGGTGTTCCGGACCATCCCCTCCAAGGTGCTGACCATGGACGATCTGGGCATGGGGCAGGTGTTCAAGGATATCTGTGAAACGCCGCGCGGTATCGTACTGGTGACCGGGCCGACCGGTTCCGGTAAATCCACCACGCTGGCGGCGATGCTCGATTACATCAACGATCATCGTTACGAGCATATCCTCACCATCGAAGACCCGATCGAATTCGTGCACGAGTCCAAGAAATGTCTGGTCAACCAGCGTGAAGTGCACCGCGATACCCTCGGCTTTGCCGAGGCGCTGCGTTCGGCGCTGCGGGAAGATCCGGATATCATTCTGGTCGGTGAGATGCGTGACCTTGAGACCATCCGTCTGGCACTGACCGCGGCGGAAACCGGTCACCTGGTGTTCGGTACCCTGCACACCACCTCGGCGGCGAAGACCATTGACCGGGTGGTGGACGTGTTCCCGGCGGCCGAAAAGGCGATGGTGCGCTCGATGCTGTCCGAATCCCTGCAGGCGGTTATCTCCCAGACACTGCTCAAGCGCG
>CAYWUD010000333.1:2792-3030 GCA_964461355.1 uncultured Pseudomonadales bacterium
GTGGCGGCTCATGAAATCATGATCGGCACGCCCGCGATCCGTAACTTGATCCGTGAAGACAAGGTGGCGCAGATGTATTCAGCCATCCAGACCGGCGCCGGGGTGGGCATGCAGACGCTGGATCAGTGTCTGAAAGAGCTGCTCAAGAAAGGGATCATCACCCGTGAAGCCGCGCGCGAAAAAGCGAAGATCAGAGAGAACTTTTAAGGACCCTGGGTCCTGTAGCCAGAGGATGTCG
>CAYWUD010000334.1:0-3017 GCA_964461355.1 uncultured Pseudomonadales bacterium
CTCGGTGCTGGATGTGATCCGCGGTATCGCCGAGCAGACCAATCTGCTGGCGCTGAACGCGGCCATCGAAGCGGCGCGTGCCGGCGAGCAGGGGCGTGGCTTTGCGGTGGTTGCCGATGAAGTGCGCTCACTGGCGCAGAAGACGCAGAACTCGACCCGCGATATTGAAAAGATGGTCACCGAACTGCAGGCGGGCGCGTCCGAGGCGGCTCAGGTGATGACTGCCAGTGTGGAAAAAACCCAGGAAACCATTGCCCGGGCAGAAAACACCGGTGCGGCGATTGAAACCATCAACCGCGAGATGGAATCGATCAGCGAGATGAACCTGCAGATCGCCAGCGCGGCGGAAGAGCAGTCGGCGGTGGCGGACGAGATCAACCAGAGCATTACGCGGATCAGCGAGGTGGCCGAAGAGACCGCCGGCGGCGCCGAACAGACCGCCGAAGCGACGCTGGAACTGGCACAATCGGCCGAACACCTGCAGCAGCTGATTGCCCAGTTCAAGATCTCCGGCAGCACCTATACACCGACGCCGGCGAGTTACTCGGCATCGGGTTATGCGCCGGAACAGGCGGCCACGGCGCTCTCGAGCAGCGCTCTGTCGGAAGTTGCGGCCGAGCGTCTGCACAGCGCCGAGGCGGAGGATACCCGTAAGTGGGGTTAGGCCGCTGAACGGTACTGTGAAAAAGGCGGCTCTAGCCGCCTTTTTGGTGCGTATTGCCTATAAAAAAACGGCGCCTTGTCGGCGCCGTTTTTCAGAGAACCATCCCGTAGGACCGGTTCGTCCTGTAGTCTCCCGGCGCATCCCCGCAGGGCGGTCATAGGGAGGAGCCGCCGATCGTGGCATAAAAAAACGGCGCCTTGTTGGCGCCGTTTTTCAGAGAACCATCCCGCAGGATCAGTTCATCTTGTTGCCACCCGGCAGGTACCAGCAGCGCGGGCTGTGGTCGAAGCCGATGTGGCTGTAGTAATCCTTGGCATCCGGAGCGGCCAGCAGCAGGATCTTGCAGCGCGGACCCAGCTGGTCCTGGCACAGTTGCAGCATCTGCTTGCCAATGCCCTGCTTTTGCAGTTTTTCGTCAACTGCCAGCTCGGAGATGTAGCAGAACCAGCTGAAGTCGGTCAGGCCACGGCAAACGCCAACCAGCTCGTCACCGTCCCAGGCAGTGATCATGACGTTGCAGTTTTCAACCATGCCTTTTACGACTTCTGCTTCGTCCAGCGGACGACGCTCGCCCAGGCTGGTGCGGTTCAGCACGTCGATAAACTGTTCCGGAGTGATCTTGGTATCGAGAGAAAGAGTAATGCTCATTGCAGAATACTTCCGTTACTGTGGGCGAGAGGCGGTCGCTGCGGCTGTTGTTCTCAGGGGGTGACTGCCGGAGCAGTCAGGCTCTTTCCCAAAGGGCTTGTACCGTCTGCTGGAACAGCGGCAAGAGCTTCAGGCGGTCCAACGCGCGATCGGGTTGAACACAAGCCTGTCAGTGGGATCGTTATCGTCCACGGGTGGATCAAAAGTGTGCGGCCACCATATAGCGCACCCGCTGAGCGGGTGTTGATACCGGTCAGGCTAAACCCGATTGATGGTAATTTTTGCGCCCTTTTGTAGGGGTGCAATCACCTTTGTGTCCCCGGTTTTGTCTGCAATTGTGGCCATGCTGTTGTGGTCCATAAAAATACCCGCCATAAGGCGGGTACAGGGGAAATACCGAGGCCGCTTACTCGGTACGGCTGGTGATTTCCAGCAGGTGGTAACCGAACTGGGTCTTGATCGGACCGTGGACGCAGTTCAGTTCGCCGCTGAAGACCACCTTGTCGAATTCCGGCACCATCTGACCCTGGCCGAATTCGCCCAGGTCACCGCCACTACGGCCGGAGGGACAGGAAGAGTGCTGCTTGGCGATCTCGGCGAAATCGGCGCCGCCTTCGATCTGCTGCTTCAGCGCTTCGCACTGTTCCTGAGTGTCGACCAGAATATGACGTGCGCTTGCTCGTGCCATGGGAATACTCCAAAAAAATACGGAAAAAGGCCGCAGGTTTGGCCACTGATACAAGAGATGGGGGCAGGGCGGTGCGCTTTCAACCCCGCGCACGAAAATTGCCGACACGGTGTTATCGGGTCGGGCAAAGAGCCGGCACTGTGCAGGCGTCAGGCGTTTATAAAGCGCGCAATGGCGGTGCCGGCGGCGCTCAGGTTCTCGTCCAGGGTATGACCGGATTTGACCCGCGGTTTCAGGCTGTGGTCGCCATCGGGCAGGTAGTCGATGTGGATGCTCGGTGACAGCACGTAGTCGGCGATCTCTTCCTTGCTGCCCATGCTGTCGCGCTCGCCCTGCAGGATCAGGGTCGGTACGGAAAAGGCCTTCAGGTGATCGATGCGGTCCTTGGGCGGTTTACCTGGCGCGTGGAAGGGAAAGCCGAGGCAGATAATGCCTTTAACCGCGCTGTACTCTTCCAGCAGGGTGGCCATGCGCCCGCCCATGCTTTTGCCGCCGATATAAATCTCATCATGACCTTTGGCCTGCTCGGCAATCACCTGAGCCCAGGTTTCCAGCAGTACCTTTTTCGTATTCGGCGGGCGTTTTTTGCCGTTTTCGCGCCGCTCGGCCATATAGGGGAATTCGAAGCGGATCACCTTGATCTTCTGTGCTGCCAGTTTCTCCGCCACGCTGTTCATCCACGGGTGATCCATCGGTGCACCGGCGCCATGGGCGAGGATATAGGCGGTTTTGGCGTTTTCGGGGCCGGTGATCAGATAGTCCATATGATTTCTCGTGTTCTAAGAGTGGAGCTTTTTGGGTGGCGGTATTGCCTCAGGATATGGGTTCTTACGAACAAATGCTTTATTTGCTGAGGTCTGATGCTTACAGGGCTCCGCCCGGGCCAAGGGGGCGGAACCGCCACGCCCCCTTTTCAAACCCCTCGCGGCCCTCGCCCCTCGGGCTACGCGCGCAGATCGGCCTGACCCATTGCATGCGCCATCCCTGGCGCGCAATGGTGGTATGTGTTCCCGCGCG
>CAYWUD010000335.1:0-3004 GCA_964461355.1 uncultured Pseudomonadales bacterium
GTAAAGAGGTTGAAGTCATCGGGGTCGATAAAGAGATCGCGCAGCGGCCGGTTCTCACCCTGCACGGAGAAGTCGCACAGACGGCGGAAAAACAGGGTCAGGTCGACGCGGTTGCGGTGTAGCAGGGCAAAGCAGAGCTCGAACAGTCCCGGATCATCGGCTTCGCTGCGCTCAAGGCCGAAGCGCTGGCGCAGCAGGCGATGGTAGGCGGTGTAGAACTGCTCGGGAAAACGCTCCAGCGCACTCTGGATCGGGGTCCGGTTGCCGCCGAACAGCGGCAGCAGCGCTTCGCCGAGGCAGGCACAGTTCCAGTGCGCGATCTGCGGCTGGCGATTGAAGGCGTAGCGGCCGGTATGGTCGGAATGGTTGCAGATCAGATCCGGCTCGAAGTCATCCATAAAGGCATAGGGGCCAAAATCGAAGCTGTCACCGATGATCGACATGTTGTCGGTGTTCATCACGCCATGGGCAAAACCGTAGGCCTGCCAGTGGGCGACCAGCTCGGCGGTACGCTCGACCACCTGGGCGAAGAAGCGCTCGTAGCGCAGCTTCGACAGGCCGAGTTCGGCGAAGTTGCGCGCGATGACGTAATCGGCCAGCTGCTGCAGGGCGTCGTGCTGGCCGGTATAGCAGAAGTACTCGAAGTGGCCGAAGCGGATATGCGAGCGGGCCACGCGGATCAGGGCGGCGCCCGGCTCGATGCGCTCGCGGCGCACCGGGGTGTTCGAGGTCACCAGGCAGAGCGCCCGGGTCGTGGGAATATGCAGATGGTGCAGGGCTTCGCCGATCAGGTATTCGCGAATGCTGGAGCGCAGCACGGCGCGCCCGTCGGCGCCGCGGGCAAAGGGGGTGGGACCGGCCCCTTTCAGATGCAGGTCCAGCCGCTGGCCCTTTTTCGACAGCAGTTCGCCGAGCAGCAGCCCGCGGCCGTCGCCAAGACGGGGCGTATACCCGCCGAACTGGTGACCCGAATAGACCATCGCCAGAGGCTCGGCGCTCTCCCAGAGCTGTTTACCGGCGCAGATGGCGGTCAGTTCCTCGGTGTCGACCTGTTGCCAGTCCAGTTCCAGCTCCGCCGCCAGTGCCCGGTTCAGGCTGACCAGCTGCGGCTCCGCCAGGGGCTGCGGCGCCATGCGACGGAAAAATACTTCCGGCAGGCGCGCATAACTGTTGTCGAAAGTCAGGTCGGACAGGCGATGCACGGAACTCTCCCTATAAAAACCAAGCGTACAGATCGGGAATTATAGGGAGATATTTTATTCCTGACCAGAAGCGTCGGTTTTTGCATCCCCCGGGTCGGATTCCGGTGTCTGCGCACAGGCTTTGGCCGGCCAGCTTTTCAGATGCAGATCCCGCTGCGGGAAGGCGATCTCGATACCGTTCTCGGCAAACAGACGATCGATCGCCTGGTTGACGGCATGGGTCACCGGCAGACGATCGGTCATCTCGCTGACGTAGACGCGCAGTTCATGATCGAGCGTGCTGTCGCCGAAATTGAGGAAAAACGCCGAGGGCGCCGGCTCGGTAAGTACCTTCGGTTCCTCCCGAGCCGCCTGCAGCAGCAGCTCATGGGTGCGCCTGAGGTCGGACCCGTAGGCCACCCCGACCCGGATGATCACCCGGGTGACCTGATCGGACAGGGTCCAGTTGATCAGCCGCTCGGTGATGAACTGCTTGTTGGGAATCACGATCTCTTTGTTGTCCCAGTCGGTGATGGTGGTGGCGCGAATACGGATGCGTGACACAGTGCCCGAGAGTTCGCCGATGGTGACGGTATCGCCGATGCGGATCGGGCGTTCGAACAGCAGGATCAGGCCCGACATGAAGTTGGCGAAAATCTCCTGCAGGCCAAAGCCGAGACCGACACCGAGGGCGGCGACCAGCCACTGCAGCTTGTCCCAGCTCACCCCCAGGGTACCGAGCCCCCAGACCAGACCGATCGCTGTAATCGCATAGCTGATCAGGCTGGTGGTGGCATAGCTGATGCCGTTACTGAGGTTGAGCCGTGACAGCAGGGTCATCTCGAGCAGCCCCGGCAGGTTGCGCGACAGAATCAGGGTGCCGACAAAGATCACCAGCGCCAGCAGCAGACCGAACAGACTGATGCCTTCATCACCGGCGCTGAGTGTCACCGCTTCTAGGCGTGCCAGCAGCATCCAGATATCCTGCCACAGCCAGTACAGGGCCAGAATCAGCAGACCGAGCAGCAGACTGTTGGTCAGACGCAGGGTCTGGCGGTTGATGGTGGCCAGATCGAGGTTGGGCAGCTCGACCTCCTTGTCGCTGCGCTGGGCTTCCAGACGACTGGCCGCACGGCTGTAGGCCAGCTTGTGGCTGGCCACCAGAATGGAGCGGTGGATCACCGCGCGCAGCAGTGCCCAGGCCCCGATCAGGGCGATGCTCAGCAGCAGGTGGGCCAAGAGGTTCAGTGCGGTCAGCGCATAACCCTGCAGCAGCAGGATCATCAGGCCCAGCGGAGCGGTGATCAGCACCAGCCAGAACAGGCTGTTGAACAGCGGCTGATGAAACAGCAGGCCGAACTGCTGCTTCAGGCGATACAGAAACAGGCTCAGCATGCTGCAGCCGAACAGGGTCAACAGCTCGCTGCTGACCGCCTCGAGTCCGAGCAGGGTGATGCTGATGATCATCGGCAGCAGAATGGCTGCGGCGATACGGATCACGCGGCGCAGTTTCTGATAATCGACCGGGCGCCGTACAAGATGCTCGACCACGATGCCCTTGGGCTGGAACAGGCGTTCGGCATACAGCAGGACACCCAGCGCCAGCGAGCTGATGGTCAGAGTCAGCCCCAGCGAGCGGGTACCGCTGTCGCCGCCATCGGCGATCAGCGTGCCGAAGTAGACCAGCGGGATGACCACCGGCAGGATCAGCAGCAGCTGCAGCAGCAGAGCTTCGGGCGTAATCCAGACCGTTTCCTGACGCACATTGCCGACCCGTCCGGCGAGCAGGCGCATGCGCTCATGAATACGGCGTCGCTGGCTGA
>CAYWUD010000336.1:0-2977 GCA_964461355.1 uncultured Pseudomonadales bacterium
GCACCAGATGATAGCCAGGATCGGAAATCAGCGGCGTGCCGGCATCGGAGATCAGTGCGATCGACTGGCCTGCGGCCAGCTTGTCCACCAGTACCTGGGCGCGCTGACGCTCGTTGTGATCGTGCAGGGCAAACAGCGGCGTGCGTATATCAAACTGGTTCAGCAGACGGCTGCTGTGCCGGGTATCCTCGGCCGCGATCAGATCGACCGCCGCCAGCACGTCCTGCGCCCGAGGCGAGAGGTCCTGAAGGTTTCCGATCGGAGTCGCAACAATATAAAGGCAGGGCTCGGCCATGGGATCTATGCTCTTTGCCGTGAATCAGGCGCGCAGTATACCCCAGCCCCTGTCAAAAGATGGCGGGTTCACTATTTCGGCGCTGTACCGCGCCTCTCCCTAGTGCCCCCCAGACCTGTCGGTTAGAATCAGCGAACTCTGCTCGACCCAATCTGGAACTCTCATGCGCTGGCTGAAACAGATCCTTTGTCTGACCGCACTCCTGTCCTTGAGTGCCTGTACGTCCCTTCCACAAGGTCCAGGTACACCCGACCTGCCGCCCCAGAGCCTGGGCGAAATCCAGAAACTGCTGCGCCAGGCCGATGCGCTGAGTTCTCCGGAGAAGGAACAGCTGCAACTGCGTGCCGGAGCGGCCCTGATGCGCCAGCAACAGCAGGAAGAGGCCGTGCGCGCATTGCTGGCGAGCATGCACCCTGAACGCCTGCCCGGAGTTCTGCAGGCCCACTACGCCCTGCTGCAGGCCGAGCTGGCGCTGCGCGAGGGCAATACCCCCAGCGCCTTTGCCTGGCTCGACCGCCCGGAAGTATTGCGCCAGACCGACCCGGCCATCGAGGCGCAGAGCAGTCTGCTGAAAACCGAGGGCTACTACCGTAACGGCGAGTTCCGCGCCGCCATCGACGAAGTCGAGCTCAGCGAAAGCAAATTCGACGCCAGCCAGAAGCCTCTGGCCTACGAACTGCTGTGGCGCTCGCTGCTGCAGATCGACACCGGCAACTTCGCCGCGGTCAGCCGTCAGGCCAGCGGGATGCAGGCCGGCTGGCTGGAACTGGCGAGTATTTTCCGCAGCACCGAAGGACTCGATTCCCAGCGCAGCCGCTACGCCGAATGGCAGCAGCGCTGGCCGACGCACCCGGCCGCCAATCAGCCGCCGAGCACCGTGCGCTCACTGCTTGAAGGCTTCAACAACCGCCCGCAGCAGATCGCGCTGTTACTGCCGCTGAGCGGCCGCCTGCAGCAGGCCGGCCAGGCGATTCAGGACGGTTTCATGGCCGCCTACTTCCAGGCCCGGCAGGAAGGTGCCGACGTACCGCGCGTGCGCGTCTATGACAGCGCCGACAAGGATATCTACGCCCTGCTGCAACAGACCCAGAACGAAGGCGCCGAACTCATCATCGGGCCGCTGCAAAAGCCGCAGGTCGAACTGCTGCAGCAGCTGCCGGAACTGCCGATCCCTCTGCTGGCGCTCAATTACGGCGACGACACCCAGCCTCCGCGCGGCCCGCTGTTCCAGTTTGGCCTGGCCAGCGAGGATGAAGCCCGTCAGGCGGCCCAGCGCGCCTGGCAGGATGGCCATCGACGTGCCGGCATCCTGATTCCGGCCGATGAAAAAGGCCAGCGCGTTGCCGAAAGCTTCAGCCGCGCCTGGGAAGAGCTGGGCGGACGGGTCGTGGCGCGTCAGAGCTATGCTGACCGCACCGGTTTTCGTCAGGCCGTCGGCCACCTGCTGCAGATCGATCAGAGCGAAGCCCGCGCACAGCGCATGCGTCAGCTGATCGGGGCCGTCGAATTCGAGCCGCGCCGGCGCCAGGATCTCGATCTTCTGTTCCTCCATGCCACACCGACCGACGGACGCCTGATCAAACCGCTGCTGGCCTTTCACTTCGCCGCCGACCTGCCGGTGTACGCCACCAGCGCGATCTATACCGGCGAGGCCAATGCCACCCTGGATCAGGATCTTAATGGCATCCGCTTTACCCTGATGCCTTGGCTGAGCAGCGAGGACAGCCTGCGCCAGGCCGTCAGCAGCAGTTTCCCGGAAAGCCGCAAGGGCAGTTACGGCCGGCTGTATGCCCTGGGGGCCGATGCCTGGCGTCTGCACCCTTATCTGCAGCAGCTGCACGAGCATCAGGGCACCCAGATGTCCGGCTACACCGGCCTGCTGCACCTGGATAATCAGCAGCGCGTGCACCGCCAACTGAACTGGTACCAGTTCGATGCCGGCCTGCCTGTACCGCTGGGCGATGTCCAGAGCCGAGCCAGTGATCATGCCGTTCTGGACGCTCAACCGACCCCATGACCGAGGACGGGCGGCCGAACAGGCCGCCCGTCATTATCTCGAACAGCAGGGACTGCAGCTGATCGCGGCCAATTACGCCTGTCGTCTGGGCGAGCTCGATCTGGTGATGCGGGAACCGGCGAGCCTCGTGTTTGTCGAAGTACGCTACAGGAGTCGTAATGACTTCGGCAGTCCCCAGGAGTCGCTCGGCTATCGCAAACGCCAGCGCCTGTGGCGCACCGCCGAACATTTTCTGCAGCACCACCCCAGGTGGCAGACCCTGCCCTGCCGCTTTGATATGATCGCGGCAACACCCGACCACTCCGGCGGTTTTCTGCTGGAGTGGCTGCAAAACGCCATCAGCACCGAATAGGAAGCCCCATGCTAGACCGCGTTACCCAGCACTTTTCCGCCAGTATCGAAGCCAAGCTGCAGGCCGCCGAGGAACTGCCCCCGGTGATTACCGGAGCGGCCGAAATGATGGTGCATACCCTCCTCAACGAAGGCAAGATTCTCGCCTGCGGCAATGGCGGATCGGCCGCCGACGCCCAGCACTTCTCATCCGAACTGCTCAACCGCTTTGAACGCGAACGCCCGGCACTACCGGCTCTGGCGCTGACTACCGACAGCTCCACGCTCACCTCGATCGCCAATGACTACAGCTACAACGAGGTGTATTCGAAACA
>CAYWUD010000337.1:0-2957 GCA_964461355.1 uncultured Pseudomonadales bacterium
ATTGTACGCAAAGTACACGCCCCCAGCAAGCCGTAGCAACGCGCCTTGCTTGACAGGTCGGCAACCGCCTCCCTAGGATTCGAAAGCTAAGTCTAAGGAAACCTGCGAATGTCAGAGCAAAGCGCGGTCAAGGCCATCGTCTCCGTAGTCGAGGACGAGTTTCAGAAGGCCAACCAGGAGATCTTCGAGCAACTGGAATCGAACGTCCCGCTGGTCGAGACGATCGGTCACTACATTATCGAATCCGGCGGCAAACGACTGCGCCCCCTGCTGGTTCTGCTCGGTGCCGGAGCCTGTGGCTATCGGGGTGAAACCCAGATCAAGCTGGCCACCGTGATCGAGTTCCTGCACACCGCCACCCTGCTGCACGACGACGTGGTCGATACCTCCGATCTTCGCCGCGGCCGGCCCACCGCCAATGCCCACTGGGGCAACGCCCCGAGCGTACTGGTCGGCGACTTCCTCTACTCACGCGCGTTTCAGCTGATGGTATCCATGGAGTCGATGCCGATCATGCAGATCCTTTCCAGCGCCACCCGCGTGATCGCTGAGGGCGAGGTGATGCAGCTGATGAATATTCGCAATCTTGCCACCCGCGAAGCGGACTATATGGAAACCATCCGCTGCAAGACCGCAATGCTGTTTGAAGCGTCGATCCACGCCGCCGCCGAACTGGCCGCCGCCCCCGAGCCCCAGAAGGAGCAACTGCGCCGTTATGGCCATCATCTGGGCATGGCGTTCCAGCTTGTTGACGATCTGCTCGACTACCGGGGCAACGCCGCCGAGATGGGCAAGAACGTCGGCGACGATCTGGCCGAAGGCAAACCGACACTGCCGCTGATTCACTGCATGGCGCACGGCACAGCCGAGCAGGCCGCACTGGTGCGCCAGGCCATACTCGATGGCGGTCTGGAGCAGATCGAGGCGATCCAGGCTGCCGTGACCGACTCCGGCGCGCTCGATTACACCGCCCGCCGCGCTCAGGAAGAAGCCGATCGGGCGATCGCCTGTCTTGCGTGCCTGCCCGAAAGCCCCTACCGCACCGCACTCACCGAGCTGGCGCGTTTTTCCGTCGCCCGCACCTATTAAGAGCGCCCCGAAGCGGCGCCTGCTGAACGGGGGAGCCTTCTCCCCCGCGTGGTCACGCTGAAAACAGCCGCCTGCGATCAGAGCATTGCCGATAAAGGAAATAGGGAAATATCACCACTTTCGCCCCAAGGGGCGATCAGTATAATTGCGCGCTCACTTCGTTCTGGCGGTATGGAGAGAAGGTTCGGCGTGCTTATTTTCACTGTGAAAAACAAGATGACCGGGGATATTTTTGTCGGCACCACCGGCAATGACCTGGTAACCCAGTGGCAGAAAATACTGGACGCAGCCGATCTCGATCTCGACTACCCCCTGTACCGTCAGATCCGTCGCTATGGCGAAGATCAGTTTCTGGTCGAGGAATGGGACTGGACCGACAATCGTCGCGAGCTCAGTCAGCTCGAACGCGATGCCATTGCTACCCTCGGTGCCCAGAGCCTGCGCGGCTACAAGACCGCGGTCAACAAGCCGAGAACGCGACGCGCCAGTCGCACACCCAGCAACGCCAAGATGATGGCGATGGAAAAGGAACTGGCGCAGATGATCTTCGGTGATGACGAAACCGATGATGAACCGGGGCTGTTCGACGAGATCGAAATTCCGACGCCGAAGGGACGCCTGATCAAGGCTGAAGAGCTGGAGCAGGAACAGGAGCAGGATCCGGCCGACGAGGCACCGGCATCCACGCTCCGCGTGAGCGCACCGGCCCCGAGCCCGCGCAAGGTTGTCGCACAGGCCGCCGCCCCCGTACATGCTGAGGCTGCGGCCACCCCGGCACCGAAACCGGTTGCGCCGGCGCAGACTGAGGCCCCGGCGGCACGGCCGCTCGAACCGAGCGTCGCAGCACATCAGACCAGCATCGAAACCCGGAAGGTCATTATCGAGACCGAGCTCGAGCCCGTACACACCGAGGCGGATGCCGCCCCGGCGGCCGATCTCGAGATGCCGGCACCGCGCCCCTGGCAGAAGCCCAAGCTCGATCTCGACGACGAGGACATCGACAGTTTCCTCGCCGACATGATGAACCTGATGGAGCCGACCGCGGCCACCGATGCGCCGCAACCCGCACCGGCCGCGGCCGTTACCGCCGAGATCGAAGCGCCGGCACCGGCAGCACTGAGCCCCGAGGAACAGCGCCAGCAGCGCATCCTGATCGCCGTGCAGAGTCAGCGCAGCGCACTGGCGGCACGCACCCAGGCCGATCTTGACCAGGAGCGCGATGCACTGGCTGCGCGCCTGGCGGAGTTCAACCGCCGCGCGGCCGAACTTCAGGCCGTCAGCCAGGGCTGTCTGCACTGAGCAGACGCGGGCATAATAGAACCATCCTTCTGCGAACGAGGCCGGCACTGTGAGTCGAGAAAAGAAGAAACGTACGGCGAAGAGCTTTCTGGGCCGCAAATACGGCAAGAACGCCTTCAAGACCGGCAGCAAGAAGGACGCCATCACGCCCGGCAGCAAACCGCCGAGCAAGCCGGCCAAGCCGCGCGCCGCGAAAAAGGCCCGCCCCAAGTCGGTGTACCAGAAATATCTGGAAGCCAACCCGGAGCTGAAGGCGCAGCAGAGTCGCACCGTTCCCGCCCCCAAAGCCGCGCCCCAACCGGCCGCCGCTCCGGAGCAACGGGTTCTGAGCGCCGAAGAACAGGCGCTGCGTGCCATTGACCGTGACGCCGAGCTGCGTGCCATCGAGGCCCGTCTCGAGCGCGGCGAACCGCTGAGCCCGCAGGAAGAGCTGTATCTTGAGCAGAAGCAGTGCGAACGCCAGCAGCTGCTCGATCGGATCGAGGCCGAAGAAAACGCCGATGAGGAACAGAGCCTGTTTGACCAGTTCGAGAAGGGCCGCTTCTTCTAGAACCGCCCTCGCCCAGAGA
>CAYWUD010000338.1:0-2947 GCA_964461355.1 uncultured Pseudomonadales bacterium
CGTCTATCTGTTCGAGCGCGACTGTTCGGTGCAGCGCCGTCACCAGAAGGTGCTTGAGGAAGCCCCCGCCCCGGCATCAGCCCGGCGCTACGCCAGCGGATGGGGGAAGCGGCACTCGCGGCCGGGCGCGCGGTCGGCTACTGCGGCGCCGGCACGGTCGAGTTTCTGCTCGATCACGACGATCGCTTCTTCTTTATGGAGATGAACACCCGCCTGCAGGTCGAGCACCCGGTCACCGAGCTGGTTACCGGCGTCGATCTGGTCGCCTGGCAGCTCAGAATTGCCGAGGGTGAGCCGCTGCCGCTGACTCAGGACGCCCTGGCGCTGGACGGTCATGCCATCGAGGCCCGGATCTATGCCGAAGATCCCGACCGCGGCTTTCTGCCGGCCAGCGGCCTCCTGCACCGGCTCGCATGGCCGGCGCCCAGATCCTGGCTGCGCATCGACAGCGGCGTGCGCGAAGGGGATCGGATCGGCATCGAGTACGACCCGATGCTGGCCAAACTGATCGTCACGGGCCCCGATCGCGCCAGCGCCCTCGCCCGCCTGGACGCGGCGCTGGCCGAAATCCGGCTGGTCGGCATCGAGCACAATATCGCCTACCTGCGCCGTATTATCGCGCTGCCCGAGTACCGTCAGGGCGGTGTGGATACCGGCCTCATCGATCGCCAGAGTGCGGCCCTCAGGGCCCCCGAGGTTCCTGTCGATGAACTGCTGGTACTGGCGACGCTGGCCGAACTTCAGCACGAACGCCAGTCTCCCACCGAGTCCCCCTGGCAGGCCCGGAACAGCTGGCGCCTGTACGGCCCCGGCCGGCGCTGGATGCTGTGGCAGCTGGCCGATGGCGAGCCCCGCGAGCTTGGTATCGTGCAGACGGGCAGCACGCTCACGATAACCCTCGGCGCGCAGAGCTATCAGGGCACCCTGACGGCAAGCGGAATCGCGCTTGAGGGCGTGCGCCAGCAGATCGACTACCAGGCCGAAGGTGACCGGCGCTGGCTGCGACGGGGCGACGGCACGCTGGCCCTGCGCCTGCTTGACCCGGACAGCCTGACCTACAGCAGCGTGGCGAAAGCCCCGAGTCTGGCCGCGCCGATGCCCGGCGTGGTGGTGCGCCATCTGGTGGCCGCGGGGACGGCGGTCAGCGCCGGCACCCCGCTGCTGCTGCTCGAAGCGATGAAAATGGAGCACAGCCTGACCGCGCCCCGGGCCGGACGCGTCAGCCGTTTTTATTTTGCCGAGGGCGAGCAGGTCGAACGCGGCGCCGAGCTGCTCAGTTTCGAGGCCGACGACGACGCCTGAGGCAGACCCGATCGGGAGGGATTATGGCACCGGCAACACGGATCGAACTGGTGGAGGTCGCCCCCCGCGACGGCCTGCAACACGAAGCACGCAGCCTGTCACTGGCACTGCGCCGGCAACTGATCGAGCGCCTGATCGCCTGTGGCCATCGGCGCATCGAGATCGGCAGCTTTGTCTCGGCAAGCGCCATTCCGCAGCTCGTCGATACCGCCAGCCTGCTGCAGACGCTCCCCCATCCCGAGGGGGTTCGCTTCAGCGCACTGGTGCCGAATCAGCGGGGACTGCGCGATGCCCTGAGCGTGCCGGGGCTGGACGAGATTGCCGTATTCACCAGCGCGTCGGAGTCGTTCTGCCAGCACAACATTCACTGTTCGATCACTGAGAGCCTCGAGCGTTTTGCCCCCGTGATTGCCAGCGCGCGGGCGCGCGGGCTCAGGGTGCGCGGTTATCTCTCCTGTGTGCTCGGCTGCCCGTTCGAAGGGGCTGTGCCCCCGGCACAGGTCGCTGCCGTAGCGCGCGCGTTGTGGAAACTGGGGATCGATGAGCTGTCGCTGGGCGATACCATCGGCGTCGGCACCCCCCTGGCGGCCTGTCGCATGCTCGAAGCCGTGGCCTGCGACATTCCGCTGCCCCAGCTGGCGGCGCACCTGCACAACAGCTATGGCATGGCGCTGGCCAATCTCTATGCCCTGCTGCAGGAGGGCATCCGTGTGGTCGACTGCGCCGTCGGCGGCCTTGGCGGCTGTCCGTTCGCTCCCGGCGCCAGCGGCAATCTGGCGACCGAAGAGGTGGTCTATCTTTTGGAGGGGATGGGTATCGACTGTGGCCTGTCTCTGGACGCACTGATCCGTACCGGTCACTGGATCAGTCTGGCGCTGGGACACCCCAGCCGATCGGCCGTCGGGCAGGCGCGCCCCATCTGAGTGCAGGAGCAGGCTATGGATCATCCCCAGCAACCGATCTGGTCACCCGGCAAGGCGCGCATTCACGGCTCGCGCATGCACCAGTTCATGCAGCTGATCAATGCCAGCCACCGCCTGCACCTTGCCGATTACGGCGACCTCTGGCAGTGGAGTATCCGCGAGCCCGCCACCTTCTGGAGCGCCCTGTGGTACATGGCCGGCATCCGCGCCTCGCGGCCGCCACACCGGGTGCTGAGCTACGGCGAACAGCTTGCCGATGCCCGCTGGTTTGTCGGCGCCCAGTTCAACTACGCCGAAAACCTGCTGCGCGAACGCTCCGAGCGCCCCGCCCTGATCTGCCGCAACGAGCGCGGCCAGCGTCAGAGCATCAGCTTCAACCAGCTCTACCGCGATGTGCTGCAGCTGGCGGCGCAGCTCAAGCGCATGGGCGTCGGCCCGGGCGATCGCGTGGCAGGCCTGGTGGTCAACAACCAGTATCCGGTGATCGCCATGCTCGCCACCAGCTGGCTCGGCGCCATCTGGAGCAGCTGCTCACCGGACTTTGGCAGCAGCGGTATCCTGGAGCGCTTGTTACCGATTCAGCCCAAGGTTCTGTTCGCCTGCCAGAGCTACCGCTACAACGGTGCCGTGCATGCGCTCGACGCGCGCCTGCAGGCGGTGGTCGAGCAGCTGCCAAGTCTTGAGCAGCTGATTCTGCTGCCCGTAACCGATCAGGCGCTGAC
>CAYWUD010000339.1:0-2933 GCA_964461355.1 uncultured Pseudomonadales bacterium
TGGGTGCCCTGATTCGGTGCCGATACACAGTTGATGGTGCCGCCGAGCTTGTCGGTGATCAGGTTGTGCACGATGTGCATGCCAAGGCCTGTGCCGCCGCGGTTGCGTTTGGTAGTGAAGAAGGGCGCATAGATATTGTTGAGCACCTCGGCGCTCATGCCGCGGCCGTTGTCGCGAAAATGCAGCTCGAAATACTCGGGCTGCTCGAGGCTCTCGATCAGGATCTCGCCGCCGCTTTCGTCAAAGGCGTGCATGCAGGCGTTGACGATCAGGTTGGTGATCACCTGGGCGATGGCGCCGGGATTGATCTCGATCAGCTGCTGCGCCGGCACGCGGTTGTCGATACGGATGTTCTGGTGCTTGAAGCGTGGCTTGATGGAGATGATCACCTCATCGAGGTAGTCATGCAGATCGATCTGGCGGCGCTGTTCGATCGACTGATCGACGGCGATCTGCTTGAAACTGGTGACCAGCTCGGCGGCCCGTTCCATGTTCTTGAGAATCAGGTCGGCGCCTTCGTGCATGCGTTCGAGACCGCTGCTGAAGGTTTCTACCGACAGGGTGCCCTGTTCCTGTTCTTTCTGCAGCTTCCGGCTTTGGCTGCTGATGCTTGAGGCGGCAGTGACGCCGATGCCGATCGGTGTGTTGATCTCGTGGGCGAAGCCCGCCACCATCCGGCCAAGCGCCGACATTTTCTCCGACTCGACCAGTTGCTCGCGCGCCTCGTTCAGATGGTCGATCACGTCCCTGAGTTCGTCATTCTGTTTGTGCAGCTGTTCGGTGCGTTGCTGTACTTCATCTTCAAGGAAGTTGAGCAGCAGGCGCTGCTCACGGAAGCGGCGCAGATTGATCAGCACGATCGCCACCAGCAGTACCAGAAAGCTGATCAGCGTGGCATTGCTGAAAAAGCGGTGCTTGGCATGCAGCTGGCTGACCCGGTTATTGCTGCGGTTGGCTTGCTGCTCATAAAACTGGTTGATCAGCGCCATGATGCGGGCCCGGGCCTTGAGGTAGGCCTCGCTGTGCAGCAGGTCTGTGGCGAACTGGCGATCGGGTACGCGATGTATGTTGTAGTGCCCGTCTTCGTCCTTGAAGATCCCTTCCATGGCAAAAAAGGCTTCGGTTTCGATCAGTGCCAGGTTGTCCGAGGCTTTCTGGGCGCGGGCCAGGAGGTCCAGCTCACTGGCGGCAAAGCCCGATTCCTGCAGCAGCTGCTGAAACGGCTTGGCGATCGAATTCGGATACGGGGGCTGACCGCCCTCGGGCAGCAGCAGTTCCCAGTAGGCGCGGTTGTAGTGCAGCGGGCGCGGATGACGACCGTCGCGTATCAGCAGAATGGTTTCGAAGAAGTCGCGGTAGCGGTAGTCGCCGGTTGCGACATAGGCGCGTGCCATGCTGGTCAGCTGGTCGGAACTCTGGCGCAGCTGCTCGGAGAGCAGATAGGCCTTGTAGCGTTCCTCTTCGGCGGCGCGCAGGCGCTCGTCGTTGCTGTAGAACAGGTAGGAGAAGCTCAGGGCGATCAGACTGATCACCAGAGGAATGGCGTAGTAGATCAGGCTTGCCCGATCCAGTGTTTCAATCCTGTTGGGCTTCATTTCATTCCGTGGACGCAAGCGAAGGCTCGGTTTTTTAAAGCGTAGCTGCCGGCTGCCGGGGTTGCTCGAACAGGAAGCCGCGAAGGATGTGGGCCAGACTGAAAACAGGGCGGTGTTCGGGGCCTGTGGCAGGGAGGGCCGACGATGCGGGGAAAACGCACGATTCTGGCCGGTACGATACTGGTGATGCTTGGCGCAGGCTGGTGGTTGCTCCAGCCGGCACCGATAGCGGTGCCGCTGCTGCGGGTAGAGCCGGGCCTGGTCGAGCGGGTGGTGGTCAATACCCGTTCTGGAACGGTGACGTCCTGTCAGCGTTCGCGGCTGTCGTTCAAGCGCGGCGGGCAGGTCAGTCGGCGTCCGGTGCATGAAGGTGATCGGGTGGCTGCCGGGGCGCTGCTGCTTGAGCTTGATGCGGCCGATCAGCGTGCCCAGATCAGTGAAAGTGCGGCGCGCCTTGAGGCCGTTCGTCTTACCCATGAGCAAAGCTGCCAGCAGATGGCGCAGGATCAGCGTGATCTGGCGCGAGTCCGCCATCTGGCCGAACGCAGGCTGGCCTCGCTGGATGAACTGGATCGGGCGCAGACGCGGGCCAGGATTTCCAGCCTTATCTGTCAGGCCAGTGATGCGCGTATCAACGAGGCGAAGGCCAACCTCGAGTTGCAGCAGGCACTGCTGGATCAGCTGCAGCTGCGTGCCCCCTTTGCCGGTGTGGTGGCGGAGATCAACGGCGAGCAGGGCGAGTATGTCACGCCTTCACCGCCCGGTATTCCGACCCCTCCGGCGATCGATCTGATTGATGACAGCTGTCTGTACGTTGAGGCGCCGATCGACGAGGTCGACGCGGCCCAGGTGCGCCCGGGGATGCAGGCCAGGATCACGCTGGATGCCTTTGCGGCGCGCCGCTTTACTGCCGAGGTGCGCCGCATCGCCCCCTTTGTGCGTGACTATGAGAAACAGGCGCGTACGGTGGATATCGATCTTGCCTTTACCGAGATCGACCTGCCGCCGCTGCTGGCCGGTTACAGTGCCGATGTGGAAATTATTCTCGAGGCACAGCCGCAGCGGGTGCGTATTCCCACCGAACTGCTGCAGGAGGGGAACAGGGTGCTGCGTCTTGATCGGGCATCCGGCCGGCTTGAAGCGGTAGAGGTTGTGCCCGGGCTGAGCAACTGGAGTTTTACCGAAATCCGCTCGGGCCTGGCCGCCGGGGATCTGCTGCTGGGTGATCTGGCGATTCCGGATGCCGTGGCCGGTGCGCGGGTGGAGGCGCGCGATGATTGAGCTGTCCGGGCTGGTGCGCGAGTTTGTCCTCGGCGAGACGCGAATTCGGGCGCTGGA
>CAYWUD010000340.1:0-2929 GCA_964461355.1 uncultured Pseudomonadales bacterium
TGCAGCTCTATTGAAATTCTTACTGGTGGTTTAATGAGAAGAGAAGTTTTTTAAATAGTTTTTTTGAAACCATCTTTTGGTAGCTTGAGAGGTGCCTTATTCCATCAATCAGCGAGTCGAATTCTTGCTGTATTGGACCTGTTCTTCTAATGGGGAGTTCTATGAGTGAGAGATTTTTTTCTATTTCCTGCATACGTAGGACTGACCATTGTGGGTAGTTAATTGCAAACCTAAGATCCATAAGGGATCCTTCGGTAATCTGCGCAGTGCAACAGAATATAACAGACTTTTCAGGCGATGACCAAGGGTCTCCTATGGTTGTGTAAAAGTTAAAATTTCTCTCTTCTAAGGGTATTCGAATACGAGTAATAATTCCCCCTTCATGTAGGAGAGTCTTTCCTTCGTCACGGAGAAACCTATGTGCTGTTATCCAGTGGGATTTATTTTTCTGGCGTACCTCAATATGTCCCCGTAGAGCTGCAAGGAGTGTTGGTATATGAAGAGGTGGTGTGTTTTTGGTAATGCCCAATGCACCACCTATGGTAATCATATTTTTAAGAGGTTCCGTAGCCATAGTAGTAATCCCTTGATAGAGGAGAGGGGGCAGTACATTTTGCCCTGTGCCATGACGCAGCCCGTTCACCGTTACACATGAGCCAACTTCTAAATACTTTTCTCGTCTACTAATTTTATGAAGCTCCTGAACCATTCCTGTGTAGATAATTTCTCGCAGGTTAGAGTCTTTTTCGTAGCAGTATAGAGGCATGAGTGAGGTACCTCCGCTCCAAAGAATAGATTGTGGGTGAGCCTGCTTTATACGAATAAGCTCCGTAATGGTTACGGGTGAAAAGATTGTTGGAGATCTATGTTCGTCGAGCACTTCTTCTTCTCCTTCTTTGAGACCTTGCTTCTTGAATAAACTCAACCAGAGACTCCATGGTAGAACATGAGCATGAGTAGTGGTCAAAGGTACTCATAATATCCCATTTTGTTGGAGCTGTGCCCCCTTGGAGTATAGATTGAGCTGTGAGCATTACTATTGCTTCACATCTTGGGCACACACGCAAGCCGAGTTTTTCCTGTGCTCGCTTTATATCTTGATACTCATCTAACTCTGCTAGCCCTTCTACGGTAATTACCCGTTTGTCTCGTAAGGTAAAGGCTGGAAGAATACAGGTAAGCACAAGCTTCTCATTGATAAGGGCTATGCAATTTCCACAGGATCCGTGGGAGCATACAGTTTTCATGCTTTGAACTTGAAAATGGTCTTGTAGTACCTGAGATACCCTCCGGTTTGCGGGAGTCTTTATTGATACCAGTGAGCCGTTCAGGGTGAATGATATGTTCATAGGCTATCCTTTAGTTCTGCAATACTCTCTGGAGAGAGAGGAAGCTCTAATATATCTTGCCTCAAGGCAACAGATATTGCCTGAATAAAGGCTGCGGGAAAGAGTGTTTGCACTACAGAGATTGGAGATGTTCCGTATTCATTTACCGGAATAATAGTAATATGTATAGGTACAATCTCCCTTCTGTTTCGTATGCACATATCCCTATAATTGTGTATATCAATGAGCTCATGATACTTATGTAGAATAACTTCTTGGATTTCCCCTCGGAGTTTGTCTTTTTCCCACTCCTGCCCACAGGTTGTTACCCATACTTGCCGAATGAATGGTATGCAAGTAATATCATCAATATCTATTTCAACAACCACAGAGCCCCATGAGTAAAACAGCTCTCCAGTCTGCTCCTGTATAGGGGTTTGTTCAATAATTGGGAGGGGTTCTCTCTCTCTCCTGTGTTTAAGTGATTCAAGTGATTTATTTACAGCAAAGGCCAATACTGTTTGTTCTCTATCCATAAAATCTGGTCCAGAGTTAGGAAGAGTTAGGGTGCTCTCTTTGCTGATTGATACCTTGCCTCGTGGAATTGCTAATACTTTTTTTGCAATATAGGCCCACTGTGCTAGGGGAGTTGCCGTGCTAAAGCCTGTTTCTATTAGGAGCTTCTCATCCTTTGACAGCGTTGTTCGTACACTCCATTGAAACTCTGGTTCCAGTGAGGTAACTGTATTTTTTGCATGTCCCGCTATAACTCCAATACCTCTTAGGTAATTTCGAGAGATGAACACATGCTCCTCACGGTGATGTTTCATATAGGAGTATATTCCATATTTTCTATGGTAATCGGAGTTCTCTAAGCTGATTGCAATAGCCTCATCCAAATGGGTTAACTCTACAAGTTCTCCAGTTGCAAGGGATATTTCTGGTTGATGATAATACCGCTGCAGCCAGTCTGCGGGAGACTCTTTATTCATTCCTGAAAGTGCTCTAATAAGTACCTCTCGGGCGGTAACTCCTATAGATGCAAAGAAATCTCTATGAGTGTAGGTAGGAGAGCTGGCTGATTGCATTATGGAGAGCTCTACCTCCATTGGCACCGGTGCAAAGGAGAAGTTTGTTTGACCCATAATAGTGTCTAATATCTCATCGGTAAAAAGTGGAAACGCACCCATATCAATAGAGAAGAGTAGGGTGATAGCACATATCTCATCTTGGTCGTTTCGAAAAAATCGGTAATCAATAGTTACCGAAGGTGTGTATGTTGGAAGTGGCATAGAGAGGTGTGTTTCTCTCCCTGTTATTTGGGTGGTAAGTGCAGCAAGCGCAGAAACTGCTGATATCTCAACAAAGCTTTCACCATGGGTGTTTTTTTGATCTCTTCGATATACCGCTATTTTAGAGAGAGGGAGTCCTGTTATTTCTGCAATAGCCCGTTGTGTGTGGTGGGGCCAGCTTGATTCACTGTGAACTACAATGTTTCCAAACTTATCGTAATATGAAATAACTTGAGTTGTATTGTTAGGGAGTCTTCGAGTAGAGTGGTACACAAGAGGAGGTGGTGATATAGAGACTCCCGAGAGAAG
>CAYWUD010000341.1:0-2915 GCA_964461355.1 uncultured Pseudomonadales bacterium
GAGCAGGTCCTCGAGCGTGACGAGTCCCTGTATGTCGCCGTACTCGTCCACCACCACGGCCATGTGGTTGCGGCTGACGCGGAACTCCTTGAGCAGCACGTTGACGCGCTTGCTCTCCGGGACGAAGACGGCCGGGCGGAGGACCTCGCGCATGTCGAATTCCCCGCTGCCGTCCTCGCCGAAGAAGCGCAGCAGGTCCTTGGCCAGCAGCAGGCCGACGACCTGGTCGCGGTCCTCGCCGATCACCGGGAAGCGGGAGTGGCCCGATTCGATCATGCGCGGCAGAAAGCGTTCGGCCGTCTGCTCGGCCTTCAGGCAGACCATCTGGGAGCGCGGGATCATCACCTCGCGCACCTGCATGTCGGCCGCCTCGATGGCGCCCTCCATGATGCTGATGACCTCGGGGCTCAGCAGTTCGCTCTGGCGCGCATCGCGCAGTTGATCAAGCAACGCCCCCTGATCCTTGGGGTCGGCGGAAAATACTTGAGCCATCCGCTCCAGCCAGGAGGGGGGCTCAACGGTCGATCGGTCTTCGCTCATTGCGGGTTCTCGTCACTGATCATTGGCGTAGGGGTTGGGGTAACCGAGGCCTGTGAGCACCCGGGTTTCCAGGGCTTCCATCGCTTCGGCTTCCTGATCCTCAATATGGTCATGGCCCAACAGATGCAAGGTACCATGGACGATCATGTGCGCCCAATGGGCGTCGAGGCTTTTGTGCTGCTCGGTCGCTTCGCGGGCGACGACCGGGGCGCAGACCACCAGATCGCCCAGCAGCGGCAGCTCCAGTTCCGGCGGCAGATCGGCCGGGAACGAGAGCACGTTGGTGGCGTAATCCTTGCCGCGCCAGTGCAGATTCAGTGCCTGTCCTTCTTCGGCGTCGACAATGCGTACCGAGATTTCCGCTTCGCTGCGCGCATCGCCGAGGGCGGCGCTGGCCCAGCGCTCAAGCTGGGTGTTATCCGGCAGTTCGGCCGCGGTGCTGGCGACCTGAAGATCGATGGTGACGTGCATCAGTCGTGATCCGCCTGCTGTTCAACCTGACTCAGCACCGCATGGGCCGCGGCTTCAAGCTGTGCCTTGCGCTCGGCACGGGCCGCCTTGCGCGCTTCGTGTTCGGCCTGCTCCTGCGCTTCGGCCGCTTCTTCGTAGCTGCCGTAGGCCTCCACAATGCGCTGCACCAGCGGGTGGCGGACCACGTCCTTGGCGCCAAAGTGGGTCACGCCGATACCCTTAACCTCGCCGAGCACTTCCAGCGCGTGGCGCAGACCCGACTGCACGTGACGGGGCAGGTCGATCTGGCTGGCATCACCGGTAATGACTGCGGTGGAGCCAAAACCGATCCGGGTCAGGAACATCTTCATCTGCTCACGGGTGGTGTTCTGGCTTTCATCGAGAATGATAAAGGCGTTGTTGAGGGTACGGCCGCGCATATAGGCCAGCGGCGCGACCTCGATCACGTTACGCTCGATCAGCTTTTCCACGCGCTCGAAGCCGAGCATCTCGTACAGGGCGTCGTACAGCGGGCGCAGATACGGGTCGACCTTCTGCGACAGATCACCCGGCAGGAAGCCGAGTTTCTCGCCGGCCTCGACCGCCGGGCGTACCAGCAGGATGCGGCGGATCTGTTCGGCTTCCAGCGCTTCGACCGCACAGGCGACCGCTAGGTAGGTCTTGCCGGTACCGGCCGGGCCGACACCGAAGTTGATGTCGTTGTCGCGGATACGCGCCACATAGGCCTGCTGGTTGGCGCCGCGCGGGCGGATCAGCTGGCGGCGGGTACGGATGGTCAGCGGCTCGGACGCTTCGTCGTCGGCCATCAGCTCCTCGACACAGGCTTCCTGCAGAAACAGGTGCACCAGATCGGGGGTCAGGTCGGTGCCGTTGGTTTCCCGGTACAGGTTGCGGATCAGCCGTTCGCCGGCCTTGCACAGTTCGGGATCACCGATCAGGTCGAACTGGTTGCCACGGTTGCGAATACGCAGGCCCAGGCGCTGTTCGAGCAGTTTCAGGTGTTCGTTGAACTGGCCGCAGAGATTGGCAAAGCGATGGGGATCGGAGTGTTCGAGGGTAAAGCGATGATGATGTTCGGTGAGCGTGTTCAAGGTGGTTACAGCCGTCCTTCGGCATCAGCCAGGGTAATACGAGTATAGTCGCCGCAGCGCCGAAGCTCTGCGGCGACATGGTCTGTTCAGGCGCCGGCGATCTGTTCGCCAAGCAGCGAGTTGGCGTAGGCCGCGATGATCTTCACGTCGACAAACTGACCGATCAGTGACACATCGGTGCAGCTGAAGTTGACCACGCGGTTGCACTCGGTGCGCCCCTGCAGCTGGCCCGGATCCTTTTTCGAGAAGCCGGTGACCAGAATGCGCTGCACGCTGTCGACCATGCGCCGACTGATCTGCAGTGCCTGCTGGTTGAGGCGCTCCTGCAGGATCGCCAGACGCTGCTTCTTGGTTTCTTCCGGGCAGTCGTCGGGCAGCTCGGCCGCCGGTGTGCCGGGGCGCGGGCTGTAGACGAAGCTGAAGCTGGTATCGATGTTCAGTTCGGCGATCAGGTTCATGGTGTTCTCGAAATCCTGCGCGGTTTCGCCCGGGAAGCCGATGATAAAGTCGGACGAGAGCGACAGGTTCGGGCGGATCTTGCGCAGGCGGCGGGTCTTGGATTTGTACTCGAGTACGGTGTGGCCGCGCTTCATCATCGCCAGCACGCGGTCGGAGCCCGACTGGATCGGCAGATGCAGGTGGCTGACCAGTTCCGGAACCTCGGCATAGACCTCGATCAGACTGTCGGAAAACTCCACCGGGTGGCTGGTGGTAAAGCGGATGCGGTCGATGCCGTCGATGGCGGCCACATAGGTGATCAGCTCGGCCAGGTCGCAGCGTTCACCATCATCCTTGGCCCCCCGGTAGGCATTG
>CAYWUD010000342.1:0-2870 GCA_964461355.1 uncultured Pseudomonadales bacterium
TTGATATTTTCAGAACAAAGCTAGTTGATACAATTAATATTAAGAGAGAAATAATTGCATTTGAAGATATTCTTCATATTGAAGGAAAGCCTGGAGTTGGTAAAAGTTACTTAGTCGAATTTTTGCAAGGGGAATTTCCAAACAATCTACTTTATAGATTTTGCCTCCATGAGCAAGACAATGATAAAGACGGAAGGCTCAGATTTCAAAACTTCTTATTTGACTTTTCAAAAAAGTTGTTCCACAACCTTTGCTGTAAAAGTGAAGATGAAATCATAAACCGAATAAAAAGAGATAATCATATATTAATTCTTGATGGTCTTGATCATGTTAAGAATTATAATCCATCAGAATTTGAGAAATTCGTTCAGTTTATAGATCGAGTAAAAAAAGCCTCAAAGGTTATTGTTCTAAGCCGACCAATTGAAAATGATTTAGGTTGGAAGAAACAGCAACTTACAAATTGGAATAGAGATCAAACAGAGAGGGTCTTATGCGAATTGTTTCATATAACGGACTATGATGTCAAGAATAAAATATTTGAAATTACTGGTGGGTATCCAATTATTGTGAAATATGTTGCAGAGCAATTCAAAAAAACTAACTTTTTGCCTGAATTAGAAGAGCTTACCTCTTTAGACAATTATTACGAACAGATATTAAAAGATGCAAAAGTAAAATCTGTACTTGTACTATTTCTTTGTACTCGCGCTTATTTCATGAAATCAGAAGTTAGCATGTTTTTAGGTAATGATCTTGCAGAAATTGTATGTGAATTTATTAATGAATACCCATACCTTTTTGAAGTTCGATTAAATAGAATATCGTTGTTCCACGACAGCTTTACAACATATTTAAGAAAACAAAATATTAATTTTTCACAAAAAGAAAAAGAGGTCAATGAAATAGTTTTCAGATCTATTATATCCCACAAAAAGCGATTTTTATCTCGTTTTAATAGCTTTAGACTTTCTCCTGAACAAAAAAAAGAGGTTTTATCCAAGTTTAGTAGAATTAGATCATTCAAAGAATTAATGCATGGTGCTGTTGATTTTGAGGCTATACAAAGCTTTTATACTCAACTCAGAGAAGAGCTAGAGCATTGTGAAGCCAATAATTTTGAAGTGATTGAGTATTATGACTTATCACTAATACTCAACTTGATAAGTAAAGATCATGTTTCAAAAATAAATACATTTCAATATACATTTCTAAAAGCATTGCTCCTTAATGATTACACAGAGGAAGATATAACAAGCTCAAAGTATCTTTTTGGAATGCTTTATTACATAAAAACTAATGACGCAACACTTCTTTTTAATGCTACAAATAACGATTATTATGGTACCACATATTTTATTGAACAGTTAAAAAATGATATTAAAGAGGAAGAAGAGTATTTCAGAAGACATAGACAACCGTTTTCTGAGAAGAAAATTTCCGACTTGCTTGGGGATAAGTATAGGTTAATGAGGATTTTACCCATAATTATTACAAACTTATTTGTTCATAGTTCAAAGATTGAGCAATATTCAAAATTATTAGATTCAATTAAAGCTTATTTGAGGGATGAAGATACCGCTTATGAAATTCTTCACGAATTTTTAGTTGAAAATGATATGAATGAATTTCTTTCATCTTATATATTAGAATCTGCCAAACAGCATATTTGGGGGTTAGGAAAAGAGATCAGTACAAATGATTACATAAACTTAAGCTTAAAAGATTTCATCCTAAAAAACAAACATTTAGGTAGTTTTAATTTGCGAGAAAAAATTCACAGGTATCTTCGCTTGTCTGTTCATCAAAAACGGCGAGTGGATTTATCCAATATTTCGATGTTTTGGACAAAGTATTATAACCGAAGAGATTATTCGTTCTTGGCCATTGGAGCAGCATTAAAAACATTTGAAAACAAGAATTTTATAGAAGTTGAAAGCTCTTGTAAATTAATAAAATCAATACAAGATATTTCAGAGACGGGGCACAGATACCTATTCAATGATTATATAAAACAACATTCTCCTGAAATAATTAAATTTCTGTGCAAGCATTTTGATTTTACAGATTTATTGGTTCAATGGTTAGATTTACCTCCAGATTACATAAATGTTTTTCCTGATCTCCTTTTTCGAGAGAAATTAAAAGAAAAATTATGCTATCATCAAAATCGTAAAGAAATTAAATTTAATGAACTTGAAAACGTTTTTACATCTAATAGATTAGAGGATTTAAAGTTCGAACTAAATCTATGGGAGTATAGAGTTCTAATTCCAAACAACCATACACTCAAGGAGTGGTTGCTTTCGGAAAAAATTGATATTAAAGAATATAATGGAGAAAACGAGAGTAAATATACAAAAAGTAGTAAAGAGCATTTTAGTCAAGGTATTTTGACAATTGAAGATAAGGATTTTATTTCTAAGAACAAGCTGAAAAGTTACGAAATTGCAAGTTATACAGATGGTTGGTATTCTGTGCTGGCAGATTTAGATCTTTATGAATTATTTGAAAAAAAATCGATCGTTGACAATATACAAAGGATACTTTATAACGCAATTTTAGGAAAAGTAAGAAACATAGACTCTTATTGCCTCCTATATTATTTGCCTGGTAATATTCCTAAACTAATAGACAAATATAATATAGATGTTGAGTTTTGTCAGTTATTTGAAAGTTTTAGATATTATATTGATATGTCATTATTTGATTTAAAACCTAAAATACCTTCCTCGTAAATTTTGCCTCCCAGAGGAATATAGTAGGCTTTCAATAAATCGCTCACCATCGATAATATTACTAAAGTCTTCAGGAATAGGGTAGGGATCCACCTAAAGCACCTCCAAAATTCCCCTATGCCCTCCATGCCA
>CAYWUD010000343.1:0-2863 GCA_964461355.1 uncultured Pseudomonadales bacterium
ACGGCCGAACCCAGCTGTCGCCGCCTGATGCAGGCATTGGCGGCAGCGGCCCAGACGCTCGGGGAGTCGCTGGTGCAGGGGGCGACCTACGCCTGTGTCGACGGGCCGCGCCTCGGCACCCGCGCCGAAAGCCTGTTTCTGCGTGGCGCCGGCTGCGATCTGGTGGGTATGACCAATGTGCCCGAGGCGTTCCTGGCCCGCGAAGCGCAGCTCTGTTATGCCACGCTCGGCATCGTGACCGACTATGACTGCTGGCGCGAGGATCCTGCCGAGCATGTCAGCGTGGAGCAGGTGATCAGCCGTTATGGCCAGAGTCTGGTGCGCGCGAAGGCGGTTCTGGCGGAGTTTCTGCGTCAGGGGCAGGGCTGTGAGGCTGCCTGCGGCTGTCGCAGCAGTCTTGCCAGTGCGGTGCTGACACCGGTCGAGGCGCTTGATGACGATGCCCGGGCGCTGCTTGAGCTGCTCAAACGCTAGTGATGCAGTCTCGACCCGATGTCTCCGTAATTGTCCCGCTGGGCCCTGCCGAGCAGGATGCGGCGCCGATACTGACTGAGCTGGGCCGTCTGCCGGCCGAATGGCAGCGGATTTTGGTGCTCTGTCCGCAGTCGCGGGCGCTGCTGCATACGGCTGCGGTTGCCGAGGCGCTCGAACGTCAGCAGGTGCAGGTGATCGAAGCGCCCCTCGGCCGGGCGGTGCAGCAAAATGCCGGGGCCCGAGTGGCCCGGGGCAACTACCTCTGGTTTCTGCACGCCGACAGCCGTTTGCCTGACCATGCTGCCGCGGCGCTGCAGCAGAGCCTGACGCGAAATCCTGAGGCGCTCGGCTATTTTCGCCTCGCGTTTGCCGGCGACGGCCCCGGGGGTATGGGGCTCAATGCCTGGGGGGCGAATCTGCGTTCACGGTTCGGCATCCCCTTCGGCGATCAGGGTTTTTGTCTGGCGCGAGCGTGTTTCTTCGAGCTTGGCGGTTTCGATGAGCAAGCTGCCTACGGCGAGGATCATCTGCTGGTCTGGCGTGCCCACCAGCAGCGGGTGCCGCTGGTCGAGGTGGCGGCCACATTGACTACCAGCGCGCGCCGTTATCGCGAGCGCGGCTGGTGGCACTTGACGCTTGCCTATCAGCGGCTCTGGCTGAAGCAGGCGTGGCCCGAGTTCTGGCGGTTGCTGAAGCTGCGGCTGTATGGCCGGGCCTGAGTGGCCGGTTTTTGGAAGGTGAATGTATCCGTGACTGCTACCGATCGTTGCCCGCTGGTCCCCGTCATTCTGGCCGGAGGCCAGGGCTCAAGGCTCTGGCCGCTGTCGCGCAGCGAACAGCCCAAACAGTTTCTCGAACTGGGAGGGCACAGATCCCTGTTGATGCAGACACTCGAGCGGCTTGATGCGTTGCGTGCTGCAGGTCCGGTTGCTCCAGCGCTGCTGCTCTGTCCCGAGGAGCAGCGCTTTGCCGTCGCCGAAACCGTACTGCGTGCGGGGATTCAGGCACGGCTGCTGCTTGAGCCTGAAGCGCGGGGCACCGCTGCAGCACTGGCGCTGGCCTGCAGTGCAGTCGCTGCAGATGAGGATCCGCTGCTGCTGGTGTTACCTGCTGATCATGCGCTGGAGCCAGCCAGCGCGCTGGGTAGGGCGGTCGCGCAGGCGCGTCCGGCCGCCGAAGCAGGTGCGCTGGTGCTGCTCGGTATTACTCCGGATCGTGCGGCGACCGGGTACGGTTATATCCGTGTCCAGGAAGGGGATACTGGCGTCGCTCGAGCCGTGACCGCGTTTATCGAAAAGCCCGGCCATGACGCGGCTCAGGCGCTGCTGGACCGGGGCGACTGTTACTGGAATGCGGGGATCTTTCTCGCCCGTGCCTCGACCTTTCGTACCGAGTTCATGCGCCATGCTCCGGAGATATTCAGGGCCGCCGAGCAGGCCCTGCAGCAGGGCTCGGTCGATGCTGACTTTATCCGTCCCGAGCGCACGGCCTTTGCCGCGGCGCCCTGCGATTCGATCGACTATGCGCTGATCGAACATACGGATAGTGCGCGCGTGGTCCCGCTGGACGGCGACTGGTCGGATCTCGGGTCATTTCACAGCCTGTGGCAGCGCGCACAAAAGGATGGCGCGGGCAATGCGCTGGAGGGACCGGTGGTACAGGTGGGCGGGCGCAACAATCTGCTGATCTCCGAAGGGCCCGAGCTTGCGGTACTCGGCCTTGAGGCATGCGCGGTAGTCGCTTGCCGTGATGCGGTGCTGGTTGCGCCGCTGGCGGCAGAAGGCGCGCTCAAGACATTGCTCGAACAGGTACGCCAGCGCGCGCCGGAACGGCTCGAGCACGCGGTGCATCAGCGTCGCCCCTGGGGCTGTTTCGAGGTCCTTGATCGCGGCCCCGGTTTTCAGGTCAAGCGTTTGCGGATCGATCCGGGTAAGGGGATCTCGCGTCAGTTTCACCGTCAGCGTGCCGAGCATTGGGTGGTGGTGCGCGGGCAGGCTTGGGTGCTGCGCGGCGAGGAGCAGTTTGTGCTGACGGCGAATCAGTCGACCTATATTCCCCCCTTGATGGTGCATCAGCTTCGCAACGATGGCGCCGAGCCGATCGAGCTGATCGAGGTGCAGACCGGGGCTTATCTTGGCGAAGACGATATCGTGCGCATAAGCCGATAGCCTGTCGCACCCTCCGTTCTGTGGCCTCCTGAGGAGGCGAGGGCATAGGCTATAATCGCCGTGCTGGGTTCGCATGGGTATTGACCCGCGCAGTGGGGTGGGATCAATGCAACAGCTGATGGAGGTGCTGAGTGTTCCATGGAGTATGAGCAGACGCCGATCGGTACAGCACGCATCCGCCTCGTGTGGGGGCTCTGCCTACTGGCAGTGCTGATCCCGCT
>CAYWUD010000344.1:0-2857 GCA_964461355.1 uncultured Pseudomonadales bacterium
GGTCGAACTGGCCGGGGCCCGTTCGGTCGACCCCAGCCAGACCCTGTTGCCGCCCGAGTGGCAGCGCTACAGCACGTATCTGCTACAGGAAACAGATGCCTTTACGCTCATCGAGCGCCAGCGCGGTCAGCGCGAGCCCAAACCCCATCGGCTGCAGCTCAAGCGTGATCTGTGGCTGGCGTTTGCCGGCGACCAGCTGACCAGCCATGAACAGATCAGCGGGGAGATCGGTCATCTTGATCGCCTGCAGAGCAGTGCGGGGTATCGGCCGGGGTCGGTGACCATCAACGAGGCGCCGCAGCTGATTACCGAACTCGAGGGCGCGGCCGGGATCGAGGTACGTCCCGGGCCGCTGACGCTGAATGCGATCGGCACTCTGGAGCGTGGCGCCTTCTCCCTGAGTCCCTGGGCCGGGGCCTATGAGCGCGCCGCACTGAGTCTGCATCTGCCGCCGGGTTACCGGCTGTTTCATGCCTCCGGTGTCGATCGTGTCAGTGACAGCTGGGTGGGGGGCTGGGATCTCTGGTCTATCTTTGTCGCCACTCTGTTTGTCGTGCTGATGTACCGCCTGTTCGGGCTGCCCGCAGCGGGCATTGCACTTCTCTATGTACTGGTGATGCACGATGTGGCCGGAGCGCCGGCACTGATCGTCTGGTTGCTGCTGCTCGGCTGCTGGGCCGGCCGGCGTGCACTGCCGGCCGGTCGCCTGCAGCAGTGGGTCGGGTTCGGCTACCGTGCCCTGTGGTTACTGCTGCTGGTTTCCTTTGCCGGTTTTGCCGTGGATCAGGCGCGTCAGGCCTTTTATCCGCAGCTTGAGCGGCCCTGGCAGCAGATGGGCAGTTCGGGGCCTTTGCACGCCCCGGCGCCCGCAAAGGCAAAGGTCCGTGCCGAGCTGCAGACGCTGAACGAGGCGGTAACGAGCCGGGTCCAGCACGATGGGGCCGCAGCATCGTCTGATCGTATCGACCTGCTTGATTATGGCTATCAGCCGGAGGTGGCCGTGCAGACCGGACCGGGCCTGCCCGACTGGCACTGGCGTGCGGTTGAACTGCGCTGGGCCGGTCCGGTTGTGGCGGAGCAGACGGTGGCGCTGTATCTGATCGATCCGCCGCTCAATCGTGGCCTGAACATCCTCAGAATCCTGCTGTTTCTGGCGATCGCTGCCTGCGTGCTCGGCCTGCGCTGGCCGCTGCGCCGGGCGCCGCTGGCGGGATGTGCACTGGTGCTGATGCTGCCGCTGTTCTCGCCGGAGCTGCAGGCCGATGAACGTCCAGCCGCGCCGGCCTTCGAGTCATCGTCTGCATGGCCCGACCCGGCGCTGCTCGAGCGCTATCAGGCGCGCCTGCTTGCACCGCCACGCTGTGCGCCGGAGTGTACGGCGCTGCACCGTGCCCAGGTGCGTTTTACGCCGCAGCAGCTGTTGCTGACTCTGGAGGTGGCCCAGGGGGCTGACGGGGCTGTGGCGCTGCCGTTGGGGCCTGAGCTGCGCGGCGCGGTACAGGCCTTTACGCTCGATGGTGCGCCGGCGCCCCTGCGTACGATCGGCAAGCGGGTTTATACCCGGGTACCTGAAGGTAACCATCGATTGTCGTTGCAGCTGCTGCTCGAGGGGCATGACCAGCTGGTCTTGCCCTTTGAGTTGCCGGTATTCCGGGTCGAGCTCGAAGGTGATGGCTGGCGTGTTGACGGGGTCCATGAAGGGCGTCTGCAGGGCCGCAGTCTGAGCCTTGTGCGCGAGCGCAGAGAGGGCCTGATGGCCGACAGCGATGCCGGGGTCTCGGTGGCTCCACTGCCGGCGCCGGCCTTTGTCGAGGTTACCCGCACACTGGAGCTCGGGCTTGAGTGGCGCGTCGAGACGCGCATTCGCCGCGTGGCGCCCGAACGAGGGCCGATCAGCCTGCGCCTGCCGCTGCTGGCGGGAGAGTCGGTCACCGGTGATATTCTGCGCGATGCCGATGGGCGGGTGCAGGTCAATTTTGCTGCGGATCAGCACGAGGTGCGCTGGCACAGTCAGCTGCCTTTGACCGCGTCATTGCAGCTTGAGGCACCGGTGCAGCCGTTCTGGGTCGAGCGCTGGCGCGTGCGCCCGGCCCTGCGCTGGCATCTGGAGTACAGCGGGCTGGCCCCGATTCGCAGCCCCGAGGGCGATGACGGTGTGCTGGAGTGGTGGCCGCATAACGGCGAGTCACTCAGCCTCAGGCTGAGTACACCGAAGCCGCTGCCCGGGGCACATCGGACGCTGGAGCAGGTCCGTCTCGACTATACGCCGGGCCGGCGCATGGCGCAGGCCGATCTGCATCTGCTGGCGCGCAGCAGCAAGGGGCATGAATGGCCGCTTGAATTGCCAGAGGGTGCAGAGTTGTCGTTGCTGCAGCTCAATGGCGAGACGCTGTTGCCCAACCGCTCGGGCACGACCCTGCTGATCCCGCTGCGTCCCGGCGAGAATCGTCTGCACCTGCGCTGGAGCAGTGCCAGTGAGTACCGTACGCGCATGGCCAGCCCGATCCTTGATATCGGACCTGCGGCCAATGTGTCGGTGCGGTGGCGGCTGCCGAACGAGCGCTGGATTCTGTGGACGGGTGGCCCGGCGATGGGGCCTGCGGTGCTGTTCTGGGGTGTCCTGCTGGTGGTGGTGATTGTGGCTCAGGTGCTCGGGCGCCAGAGCTGGTCGCCGCTGGGACCGCTGGCCTGGACCCTGCTCGGGATCGGTGTGGCCACCACCCAGTGGCCGTTGCTCCTGGTCATTCTGGGCTGGTTTGTGCTTCTCTGGCAGCGTCCTGCATGGGCCGAAAGTGCCTGGACCCGGGAAGGGCGCTGGCGCTACAACCTGCTGCAGCTGCTCTGCCTGGCGCTGACC
>CAYWUD010000345.1:0-2851 GCA_964461355.1 uncultured Pseudomonadales bacterium
CGTGCTGCAGGATCAGCTCGGCCGCTCCCCTGAGGAACTGGCGCGGGTGATGCAAGCGCTGATCATGGAAGCGAACCAGCGCCCCGAGATCGCCATGGCCTTCAGTACCTTCCGTGCCAACGTGCCGCAGCTCTTTGTCGATGTAGACCGCACCAAGGTCAAGAACCTGGAGATTCCGCTGTCGGAAATCTTCATGACCCTGCAGACTCAGCTGGGCTCGCTGTACGTCAACGACTTCAACAAGTTCGGCCAGGTGTACAAGGTCATGATGATGGCCGAGGGCCAGTACCGTAACGACGAGAACGATATCAATCGCTTCTACGTACGTTCAGGCTCCGGCGAGATGATTCCGCTGTCGACGCTGGTGCAGATCGATCCCTTCCTGGGACCGGAAGTCACCAACCGCTACAACATGTTTGGCTCCACCACCATCAACGCCATTCCGGCACCGGGCTACAGTACCGGTGATGTCGTGGCCGCGCTGCAGGAGGTCTCCGCCAAGGTACTGCCCGATGGCTACGGCTACCAGTGGTCCGGCATGACCTTCCAGGAACTGGCGGCCGGTAACCTGGCACCGATCCTGTTCGGCCTTGCGATCATCTTCACCTACCTGTTCCTGGTGGCGCAGTACGAAAGCTTCTCGATTCCGATGGCAGTACTGCTGGCGGTGCCGATCGCCATGCTCGGTGCCTTCAGCTACATGCTGGCTGCCGGTGGTGAGCTGAACCTTTACGCCCAGGTGGGTCTGGTGCTCTTGATCGGGCTCGCGTCGAAGAACGCGATTCTGATTGTCGAGTTCGCCAAGGAGCAGCGTGAAGCGGGCCTGTCCATCCGTGAAGCGGGCCTGAAGGCGGCGAAACTGCGTTTTCGTGCCGTACTGATGACCGCGCTCTCCTTCGTGCTCGGGATTCTGCCGCTGGTCATCGCTACCGGCGCTGGCGCCGCCAGCCGGAACTCACTCGGTTATGCGGTACTCGGCGGTATGCTGATGGCGACCGTAGTCGGTACTTTGCTGGTACCTGTGTTCTACGTGATCATGCAGACCCTGCGCGAGAAGTTCAAAGGCCAGTACGACGCCGAGCGCGAAGCCCGTACCAACCTGCAGTAACGACCTGCTGCAGCCGTAAAAGCCCCGCTCTGCGGGGCTTTTTTCCTGTTTCTGATCTTCGGAGGTCTGTATGCGTCTGGACCCGATCCGTACCTTTGTGCTGACGGTCGAGCTCGGTTCGATCTCGGCAGCCGCCCGCGCACTGGGCAAATCCCGCTCCCAGGCCAGCCAGTGGCTGACCCAGCTCGAGCAGGAGTGGCAGCTCGAGCTGTTCGAACGCGGCAGCCATAAACCGGTACTCACCCCCAAGGGGGCGCTGGTTCTGGAACAGTGCCGCAGCCTGATGCACAGCGTACAGGGACTCGATCAGCGTATCGCCAACCTGCACCGCCATGAGGAAAGTCAGCTGCGCCTGGGCTTCGATCATGCCCTCGATTCACGGCTGCTGTTCGATCTTGCCCAGGCGCTGGAGCAGTATTATCCCAACCTGAATCTGGAGCTCGAATACGGCTTCTATGACCAGCTGATCAACCGCATCACCGCGCAGCAGCTCGATTTTGCGATCACCAGCCTCGATCAGCTCGAGCCCGAAAAATACCAGTGCCAGGCGCTGGGTCAGTACGACTTTGTCCTCTGCTGCCACCGCCGTCACCCGCTGGCTCAGGTGCGCCATCTGTCCCACAGCCACCTGACCGGTCACCGTCAGATCTGGGCCCGGCTCAGTGATCCGGCGCAGCAGAGCACGCTCCGTTTTTCCGAAAAGCTCTGGCTCACTCCTGACTATCAGAGCGCATTGCAGCTGACCCGCCGTCAGCTGGGCTGGACCCTCGCCCCACGCCCGCTGGCCCAGCCGCTGCTCGACAGCGGCGAACTGGTCCTGCTCGATCACCCGCAGGCACAGAGCCACTATCCGGTAGCCACAATCTGGCCGCTACAGCAGGAACCGGGCCCGGCGCAGCAATGGCTGCTGGCCGAAGCACCGATCTTTTTCAGCAACTATCAGGACGGCGCCTTTTAACAGGGCGCCGACTCCCACACGGACGCCCGCTCCTGTTCCCATCACCGTCCGAGCCCCTGACGAAAACCGTTACTTTGTAATAACGGAAAAAGGCAAAACCAGCTGATAAAGGTTAATCATGAATTAACCGCATCCCCCTTAATCTGTCCCTGTCGAAACCAACCGGGGCCACACAACAGGCCCAGCAGATTAAGGAAACACACCATGAAAAAGACTCTGATCGCGACCGCACTGATCGCTTCGGCCCTCTCTTCCCAGGCCTTCGCCGATGGCGACTGGTTTGTCGGCGGCGAAGTCGGCAAGGCGCGCCAGGACTACTCCATCAGCGCAGCCCAACCCTCAACCGGGATGATCGGCAAAGACAGCAACAAGGAAACCAGCAACCACTACGGCCTACGCATTGGTAAGCAGATCACCGATCATGTGCGCGTCTACGGCACCCTGTCCGGCAGCAAGGACGGCAATATCAAAGGCAAATCATTCGACGCCAAAAACTACCAGGCGCTGATCTCCAGCGACTATCTGTTCGGCTCCGGCAATGTGCGCCCCTTTGTCGGTCTATCGATCGGTGCCAATCAACTGAAAGTCGATGGCAAAAGCGATACAGCCGCCGCCTACGGTGCCCAGGCCGGAGTGAACTGGCAGGTAGCCAAGAACTGGTCGGTGGAAACCGGTGTGCAGGTGCTCAAGCACAACAACGAACTCAAGGCGAGCGCACCGGGCCACAGCGCCAAGTTCAAAAACGATAAAACTGAAAAGGCCTATCTCTCCGTGCAGTACCAGTT